>CALMWT010000045.1 GCA_937870855.1 uncultured Taibaiella sp. | reverse complement strand
ACGATATGGGCCTTGGTAAAACAGTACAAACGCTGGCGTACCTGCAACACTATAAAAACGAAAATGAGGATGCAAAGTTTCTGGTGGTTTGCCCCACAACATTGATGTATAATTGGGAAAACGAGATCAAAAAATTTACGCCTCAGTTAAAACATTTCATCCATCACGGACCCAAAAGGACTTCCTCTATAAAAACTTTTAAGAATTACGACATCGTCATTACTACGTATGGAACCATGCGCAGCGACATAAAAATGTTCAATGCTTTTGAGTTCGATTATGCAATACTCGACGAATCGCAGGCTATAAAAAATCCTCAGTCGCAGGTTGCAAAAGCTTCGCTGTTGATCAATGCAAAACACAGACTTGCACTAAGTGGTACGCCTGTTCAGAACAATACTTTTGATCTTTATGCGCAAATGAATTTTCTGAATCCGGGAATGCTCGGTAGCAGAGAGTTTTTCATGAATGAATTTGCAACGCCTATTGATAAGTTTCAGGAAGACGAAGTGAAGCAGCAATTGCGCAAACTCACTTATCCATTCATGTTGCGGCGCACAAAAGAGCAGGTAGCAAAAGACCTTCCTGAAAAAACCGAAACTATTTTGTATTGCGAGATGGGCAAAGAGCAAAGAAAAATTTACGATGCTTACCGCAATACTTATAAAGATCAGATACTGGGGATGATTGATGAACGTGGTATTGAGCGTTCGCAAATGCACATTCTTTCGGGACTTACAAAGTTGCGGCAGATTTGTGACTCACCCGCTATATTGCGCGAGGAAGAACAGTTTGGTAACTATTCCATAAAGCTGGATGAATTAGTTCGGGAGATCAATGAGAATGTTGGCAATCACAAGGCGCTTATTTTTTCGCAGTTTTTGGGAATGTTGGCGCTGATTCGCGAGCAGCTTGAGAAACTGCATATTCCTTACGCTTACTTTGATGGATCTACTTCTACATCAGAACGGGAACGTGCCATTCAAAAATTTCAGAACAATGATGATTGCAGGGTTTTCCTTATTTCGTTGAAAGCTGGTGGTATTGGTTTGAACCTTACTGCCGCAGATTATGTCTATATCGTTGACCCATGGTGGAACCCCGCAGTAGAGCAGCAAGCTATAGACAGAACCCATCGTATCGGACAAACAAAAAACATCTTTGCCTATCGGCTTATTTGCAAAGACACAATTGAGGAAAAGATGCTCATTTTACAGGATAGAAAACGTGCTTTGGCAAACGAACTTGTAGCGGATGACAGTGCGTTACTAAAACGCCTGACCCGTGACGACATAGCCTATCTGCTTAGTTAACAGCACAAAAAAAGCTGAACGAACTGTCCAGCTTCTACTTAAAAACTTTTTCTTCCTTAGTAGGTATTCCACCAATGTTCATCCTGCCATTTGTAGGAAAACGGCATGATAAGAAGTGAAATAGCAAGATTAGATTTTCCAACAAGTTTGTTATAGCCTTCAGCAGTTTGTCCGTTTCCACTACTGTTATTTTTGATGTCCATGTAGTTCAGATCGCCAATGGCATACAACAATCGCACTTTCATACAGATACCGGCAAATACACCGAGTTCGGCTTTAATATAAGGCGCTACAGCAAACGCAGGATCAATGGTAACGGGGGCACCGGTAAGAGAAGTAATAGCATAGGAAGGATACACACCTGCACCAAATGTTCCGCAGAGTCGTGGCGATCTGGTCTGCACTGCATCCGATCCAAACTTAAGGTCCAGACCAATGGGCAATGCCATTTGCACAGTAGCACCATCGAAAACGAAATTAGATTCAAAGCCAAAAGGTACTTCCGATTTCCAGGTCATCAGATTGTACATGTAGTCTATGCTAAGATTTAAAGAGCTTGCTGCCCCCATACGCTTCAAAGGGAAATACGTGCCTACGGTAAATCCCCACGCAGCTTTCGTTTTCATATCAATGGGCTTGTAAGTTGTATCTAAACCCAGCAGGTCAACCTTTAAACCTGAAGTATATTGGGCTGAGTTACTTACAAAAGAATAACCGAGTTGAAAACGACTTAAGATGCCCGGAAGTTTAGCCTGGCTTGCAAAGGGTAAGGCAAAAAGAACTGTTACTAAAAGTGCTTTAAGTTGTTGTTTGTTCATCGAGACACAATTTGTGTTGTAAACATAATAAATCAGATTTACTAATCCCAACCAAAAGAGAAGGGTTGAACCAAAACGGACAACATAAATTGGTCATTGCTTTTCATGTTCGTTTCCACCATGCCATATTGCGGAAAAATGTCGCCCCGGCTTTCAGAAAAACTTGTAGGACTTTTACCCAGATATGCGGCACGCACTTTCCAATTAATACCTGCATGAAAGCCCAGTTCCAGTTTCGCATACAAAGGAGCGCTTGCCTTCGCACCTACAAATTCATACATCGCTCCCATACTTACAAAGGGTATAAATCCAACACCCAGTGTAAATGAAAAGGGATTAGAACGGTCGAGTGTTGCTTCTCCACCACTTACCAAATCGAGGCTTACCGGCACACTAATCATAAACCCTCCGCCACCGCTTCCGGTGTAAGAATATTTGCCCGTATAATTTTGTTCTTTTACTTCAATCACAAACTGGTTTTCACTTTTCAATAAATACCAATTGGCATTCAAACCTATCCCTATAGCCAGTAAACTATTATTGCCCGCATGTGCCACCGGTATGCTCATAGAATACGCAACACCAAACCCCGATCCTTTTATATCCATTGATTTCATGGAGTCCGGTTCGTAATTTTCATCTACAGTACGATAGCTAAACGTTGCAGACACCGGCACATAAGTCAAACCCACAGAAAACCGTTGAAAAGGTTTTTTTCTCATGGTGCTTACCGCATCTCCGTAAATGTAAGACCCGTAGCCTAACCGGTTCGAACGACGACCACCCCATTGGGCTTGTGTTTCTGAGCAAAGCAGAAGAAGAGCTAACACTGCGGTGAACAGACTAAGATGTGTGAGGCGCATTGATAAGTTATAAAGAGTATTCAATGTTTTAAGAAGGAATTAATCGGTTGAAAATATCAAAAACATTTAAAAACTCAAGGTGCAGGGTAGGAACTATTTTTGTGAGACAATCGAAATAGTAAATGCGACACAGAGGTTTGTATATTGGTGAAGCCACGCAAAAAGGACGCGGCGTGTTTTGTGATAGCGATCTTGAACCAGACACAATAATTGAAGTTGCCCCCGTGATTGTGATGAGCGATGAAGACAGAAAACTCCTTGATAAAACCCTGCTTCACGATTATATTTTTGAATGGACACCCGAAGGAGCAAAGATGTGTTGCATGGCGCTTGGTTTTGTCCCTATATACAATCACTCTTACCAATCCAACTGCGAGTACTTTATGAACTACGAAGACCAAACTATTTCTATAAAAACAATGCAACACATCAAAGCAGGAGAAGAACTCACCATCAATTACAATGGCGATTGGAACGATGAAGGGAAAGTTTGGTTTGATGTGGTATAGATTTGTTGGAAGGTTGGAAAAGGGTTGGGAAGTTGAATGGTTGGAATGGTTGGAAGTGGTTGGAAGGGGTTGGAAGAGTTGGAACGGTTGAGGTTAGAGTTTCAACAATCATCAAATAATTTACAGCCATTATCAAATCATCAAATCAAAACCTCCAACCACTTCCAACAATTTCCAACCATCATCAAATCATCAAATCAACAACCATGTGGACAGAAAAAGACAACATGCTCTACCGCTCCTACACCTTTAAAGATTTTTCAGAAGCCTTTGCATTTATGACACGCGTAGCCATGCTTGCAGAAAAGCATAACCATCATCCTCGCTGGACTAATGTTTGGAACAAGGTAGAAATATGGTTGAATACACACGATGCCGGCGATGTAGTTACAGACAAGGATAGAAAACTGGCGGATGCGATAGATGGACTACAAACGTAGTTTGCATATTAAGTGAATGGCCTTAGACCTTTATTCCAGCGGCAAGCTATCCACAACCGTCCGTATCTGATGCTTGCACAAGAGGTTGAACCGAGCGCATTTTGAGGTGAGGCTTTCGCGGGTTCCTACCTGAGGGAGAAAAAACACACTTACAGGATCTCCCTCGGCTTTTAGATTGCGGATATTATGCCCACTTGCACATATTTTCACCGCGCTCACTAGTCTTTTAATGCCTGCGCTGCCTGCTGATAATTGGACATAGCCCGACCTAAAACACCCTCCGAGCACGCCGGGTGCATTAAAGGTTACCACTTTAAGGTTGGTATGCGCGCCCGCTATGATTGCAAGTGCGCCACCTAAAGAATGACCGGTGATAACAAGTTCTCTTTAGCGTGTTTGTAATCTTTGGGCTACCGCTATTGCATCTACCGCTTGCGGCGGCATAGACAAACTTGCAATACTGAAGTCATCTACAAATACATCTACCCAATCGTCTGTGCCACGAAATACTAATACAGCTTCCGGGGCGGTAAGCGGTGGACGTACAAATTCGCTTTCGTAAACGGCGTAGGCAAAGCCCAGTTGTTTGAGACTTTCGCGTTTTACCCAGGTGGTTTTTTGCCCCAGTGCGCTTGCTATCGTCACCACAGGCTTATCAAGCATATACACTTCCTCACAAAGCACAGCAAGCTCACGGTCTGAAGCCATATCGGGTTGAAAAGATTTGAAAATTAAAGGCTAAAACTAAAAAAAGAGAGGCGGAAATAAAAGGTTCCAGAGTCTGTTGCGGTATAAACCATAGCCGTTGTCAGTGCATTGCTCCTGCACCTTGCGGCATTGAAGACATATCCTGACGGAAAGCATTTTTAGGACCGAAACTTAGCACCCATTCTGCTTCGCGTGCGCCCACGCCTTCGTCCCAAAGAAATTCTGGTCCGTGGAGAATCATGTCTATACCTATTTTTTGGTTGAGCATTTTTTTAGCCTCTTCAAACAGTTTTTGTTGTTCCTGTTTTGTGGTGAAAGCCAGTCCGCCTTTCGCATCTGCTTTCGAAATGTACATCAGATCGAAATCGGCATGAATAGACTTGCCAAACCATTTTACCAATCCTACCATCGGGCCTGTTTTTTCGTAGGTGAAACCAGGTGCCATTGTTTGTTCAAATTCTTTCCATTTCTTAATCGCTGTTTCTCTGGATGATGGTAAGAAAGCTCCGGGACAAAGCACAGGATTTACTACAAGTCCTTTGAAAAAGTGAGCGGCATTGTCGGAAGTCTTTGCTTTGCAATTTGTGTTTTTAGCGGTGTATCCGCCTTTCCCAATATACCAGTCCGACAATTCGTTAGGTTCTCTGAGACCTATCCAGCAATTCAGTTTATCTGCAACGAAAAAGAAGGCTTCTTTATGAGCTTGGAGCATAAGAATGTGATTTTTCTAAAAATAAGGAAAGCATTTTTGCATACAATCGCACTATCTCGTTTCTCCGTATTTCGCAAACAACTTTTTAAGGTAAACAACAGAGGCTTGTAGCTCTTCCTCTGCCCAGTCGCGTTTTACCATTTGGAGAAATTCAGTGAGTTTCGCATCCAAAGTATCCTGATTTTGCAAAGTGGAAGTGGCTGTAATTGTAGCAGACGATGATTGCTGTTTTTTCTCACTCTTGTCTTCCGCTACCCCAACCACAAAACCAGCCGAACTTGTGTGCTTTTGTCTTTTAATGCCGTGCATCATCAGGGTGTCTTCTATGTAAAAACTCGTCAGCGATCCGTTCTCCGATTCCATCAGTTTTTGCGCCAGAGCCTTAATAGGTTTCCATGTTTCAGCACGATCTAATTTTTTAAGCACACTTATCAGCACTTCTGTTGGATAATCGTCGCTATGATCGTAAACGGCAGCTTTCAGAAAGCTCTGTATCTTTTCTATGTTTCGAAGATCAGTGGCGGGTATTTCCATATTCAACTCATCAGGCAGTTGCTCGTCATTCTGGAAAAAAGTTCCGGCACATGCTCCTGCGCAATAGATTGCCATCAGTTTTTTTGCGGTCTTCACTGCATGGTCTTTTTCCGATTCCGACATTGCCGAAGGTTTTCTACCCGACAGTATATGCTGCACCACGCTTAGATCATTTCCGGGATTTAGTTGTGCACCTGAATTTTCTCCACTGGTTCCTTCCACAGTTACCTTGTCGCACCAGTAACCATTAAGGTATGCAAATACAATGCGGGCAGATTCATGAATGGCAACAAGCGATACGGCTGTATTTTCCATAGAAATTATTTTATGGGGTGAATGAAAGCCGTTAAATATAGCTAATCTAAATTATGAAACCGTCTGCGGTAGGTTGTCTCCATCTATATAAAACAATAATAAACCCGGCTCAAGTTGTATGTGAACGGTAGTGTTTTTCTCCACTCTTAATAGCTGGTCGTCCACATGAATCAAAGACCCAGACCACTGCATGCGAATATCTTTTCCCTGAACGGTTTGAAACTGATAGCTTGCCTCCTTTCCCTGAGAGCGGAGTAGTGCATATTTTGCAAGTTTTTCCTGCTCTTCTGCACGCACCAGTACTACGTCCAGCAAACCATCGGAGGGATTTGCACGAGGAGCAAGTTCAAGGTTGGGGCCTACCGCCTGCATGTTCATAATTTCAATCAGCACATAACTTCCTGAGAAATCTTCCCCGTCAATCATCAGGTGACAGAAGCGTGGTTTATAGTTGCTTACAATTTCTGCAAACAATTGTTGTGCAGTCCTCAGTTCTTCTTTTGCATTTTCATCTTCACTGTCGTCTTGTTCTTTCATTTCTTTCATCAGTTTGGGAAAAACGCCAATGCCCAAACCTTCCATAAAAAAGTTTTCCTCCTCAATTCCGCGAACGCGCGCTATGTCCATAGCTCTTGTGTGAGGCTCTGACCATTGCGCTATTACAGCGGGTACTTCTTTATTGGCATATAAAGTGGAAGCAATGTTGTTGGCTGTGCCGAGGGGAAGCACCGCTATCGGAAAGCGTTTATCAATCAATTGTCGCCTTACCAGTTTCTTTACCAGCTTTCGCACAGTGCCGTCTCCACCTGCTACTATTATTATATCATCGTCTTCATCCCAATAATCCCAGCCTCCTTTTTTAGCGTTTGCATAGGTTATGGTATAGCCTTTATCCTGCAACAAACTAATCAGTTCATCGTTTGTATACTTACCGTCTCCGGCATTGGGGTTGTGTATAAGTCTTGCTCTGTGCATGTGTGTGCTTTTTAGAAAACGAGCTTTACAATATCATACCATGTGTATGCTGGCATGAAAAATATGGACTTTACCGTATGAGAATTCTTATAACAAACGACGACGGAATATACAGTCCTGGCATTGCAGCACTTGCTAAAGCCGCCCTTCAGTTTGGGGAAGTAGTGGTTGTAGCACCCGATGTAGAGCAGTCGTCTATGGGGCATGCAATCACCCATTCGCGTCCGCTTTCTGTAAAAAAATCTCCTGTAACTTTTGAAGGAATTGAAGCCTATCGCGTTAATGGGACACCGGCAGATTGTGTGGCGCTTGGTACGCATATCACTAAAATAGACGTGGTGCTGTCGGGGATAAATATGGGTCCGAATCTTGGTAATTCCATGTGGCATTCGGGTACACTCGCCGCTGCGAAGCAGGCAGTGTTGCTTGGGTTTAAAGGCATTGCCCTAAGCACACCGGTAGGAAAAACAGAACCAGATTTTGAGGGATTGCATTCGCATGTTACGGAGGTGCTTGAGTTACTTTTAAGAGAGCCGGGTCTGGCATTATATAATGTAAATTTTCCGCCACAGCCGCAAGGCATCAAGTACACAAGACAATCGGTAAGGCTGTATGATGGAACGGTAGTGCCGGTCACCGATCCTATGGGTAGAAAACTATACTGGATAACCGTAGAACCACTGGAAGCAGCCGAGGAAGACACAGACCGATGGGCAGTGGAAAATAATTTCACTTCTATTACGCCCCTCCGTCTCGACCTTACAGACCATGCAATGCTGCAAAGCCTAAAAATTTAATTGAAAAGCGGATCGTTTCAACCTATAGAGTTTGAAAACTAATTGAGTTTGCCGCAAAAAGAAAGCCCGAACTCCTTATTATGCAAGGAGTTCGGGCTTTGTGATAAAACAATTTTGATTTTACTGCAACAACAATTTTGTTGTACTTGTGCTATTACCTTCGGTCAGTTTCAGAAAGTAAATGCCTTTTGCCTTATTGCGTAGATCTACGGCCTTTGTTTCGTTCATTTCTTCCTCAAATACGAGCGAACCGGTTAAGTCGTAAATCTTTATAGCAGCCTTTATTGTGTGGGATTTCCGGGTAATAGTAAATAAGCCTGAAGATGGATTAGGATGTAACTTAAATGTCTCAGACAATTGCTCGTCTTTTATACCGACAGAGCCAGTGATGACATGCTTTAGCACACTGTAATCCTGCGCAGCGCTCGACTTTATTTCCTGAACCAAAACGTAAGCCTCATTACTGCCTGCAGGTATTACCAAATCGCTAATGGCACCTACTGCAAAACCATTAATGTTCACCGAATCCATGTTTTGAAGTCCGTTGTTTTCATAGAAGTAAACGCTATTATCTACATTAGCCTGCAAGGTGGTAAACACTACTTTGCCTGTACCACTTACATCTGCATTTAGCATTGTGCCTGTCGTGCTGGTGGTGTCGGCGATAAAATTCCACAATGTTCCGTTTAATTTAAAAGCGAGCACTTTAGAAGTAAGACCATTGTTAAGACAAATATGCGGCGTGCCGGCAGCATCAAGCTTTATCCGCCCATTTGTAGCCGATACAAAGATGGAATCGCCCACCACAGTACGCGTTGTGCCATCAATCTTGTTCACTATGGCATAAGATTTAGCGGTACTCATATTGAGGCCGGACGTGATGCACAGTAGTTTATTCTGCGTGTCGAAGAGCGCTGAGTTTTCGCGGAAAAGCGTTGCGTTTGTGGATGTTAGGGTCAATACATTAGTCCAGTTGCCCCCTGTGTACTGCATCATCTGCTTATCTGCAAATGGTGCGCTCACCGCACCCAGCAAAGTAGGCACTTCATTATTGTCGAGCAGGAATTCAAACCAACCTCCGCTGCCTGAGTTGCCCAGCAACATAGAGTCGCCGAGTTGTTGCCATGCAGTACCGTCATATTTTCTTACCCAGGCATACATATTACTGCCGCGCACACCAGAATAAGCGATATAATAATTGCTGCCGTGTACTTCAATATCCACGTTGTTTACTGCAAAATTACCGGGCGAGGGCAGTGGCGACCAAGTGCCTGAATTGTACTGCGCAAAGTGGAGCGCGCCTGAGTTTACCCAATAACCTATGAATATATTGCCTGCGGCATTCATCTCCATATCGGCAAAATAGAGGTAAGTGGAAGTGCTTGAATTTTGATGAATATTGGGACTGCCAACGTATTGCCAGTTTTGTGCCTGAGCCAATGAAAAATTAGCAATACAAATACACGTAAGAAGGAGCTGTTTCATATTATTTAGTTTGTCCAAAGGTCTAAAGGAGTATCCACCTTTCATATACCGTAAAACACGTATTTTTTTATGGGCTAAAACGTTCACCCAATTGTAGAATTTATGGCTGGAAAATTTTTCCTGTTCGTTAAAGAGTGCCTGGCTTGTATTCCTGTAACGCCCGATCCTGCGAAGCAGACAACTTCATTTCATTCAACGACATAAAGACCCGGCGGTGTAAATTTTAATCAGTACCTAATTGCCGAAGTAGCATTTGCAATTCTTAGAGATTTTTAAGAATTGATTGTTTGTATAATTGGAAAAAGAAAAGTGGCAGAAACACAAAATTCAACAGTAGCATACCGAGTACAAACTGAATATTGGCGGTGGGAAAATGAAACAACTTAAAAATATTTCCTGCTGCAATAAGCAATGCCGCAATTACACCGGTAGCCACCCGCACGCCCGACATAGTAGAATGAGCACGCGCATGTTTGAAACCGTTGCGTGCAATAAGAAGTATGACGCTGATAAGTGCCATGTTAGCTCCAAACAACAGGATGTTTGCCCATGGCCAGTGCATTTGTTTGAAAGTGATGCCGGTGGCGAAAAGGAAGCTGGTGGCAAAGCCACTAAAAAAGATTAGCTTTTTCATTGTAAGTTGTTTATGAAAGTGAAATAAAAAAAAACGTTCTTCTTCGATCTCATGCAATCCGCTGGGTGCGAGCAAGGCAAGTGCTTCCTCCAGCAATACATTAAAATCGTGGGTCGTACTGTTCTCTATATAAGTACAAACATGATCGAGCAGGTCTTCCTGAAGCCTGATATCACTAATGCCTCCTTCCTTCAGCCGTCTGCTGATGATTTCGATGTGTGTGTCGTGCAACGTCATGCTTTCAGTGGTTCGGCAGTGATAAGACCATATATCGTTTTCAAAAAAGCAACAAGCTCTTCAACCGAGGCTTTTGCTACTTTTTTTCCTGGTGTGGTGAGTTTATAATACCGGCGCACTCGCTTGCCAATAAATACCTCCTCTGCTACGATGAGACCGTCCGCTTCCAGTTTGTGGAGCGCAGGGTACAGCGAACCTTCTTTGATCTGTATTTTTCCGTCCGACTGTTCTTTAACTTTCTGAGAAATTTCATAGCCGTACATTTTGCCATTATCATTTAAAAGACGAAGAATGATGGGGCCGAGTGTTCCTTTTAGAAGCTCCTTGTAGTTTTTTGTTTCTTGCATAGGTTCCTAATACATCGCTAAACTATGTATTGCTTTTGAAACGACCAAATTTTTATCTGATTAAAAACTCATAGGCTCATCTTGTTGAAGAAAAGAATAGCTTTAAGAAAGCAAAATAAATGCAACTATGAGAGAGAATAATCAGCACTACAAAGCTCCTGTGCAAACACACATTGGACATGTGCATCTCAGGGTTTCAGATATTGACCGTGCCTTGACCTTTTATCAGGGTTTGTTGGGTTTCGAGATAACGATGAAGTATGGAACACAAGCTGTATTTCTTTCTGCCGGAGGATATCATCATCATATAGGACTTAATACCTGGCACAGTAAAGACCATCCTCCTGCGCCGATTACTGGTCCAGGTTTATATCATGCGGCTATCTTATACCCAACCAGGAAAGACCTTGCAGCAATACTCCAACGTCTGTTACAGGCAAATTATCCGCTGACAGGTGCAAGCGATCATGGAGTGTCGGAAGCAATATATCTGAACGATCCTGACAACAATGGAATAGAACTTTACTGGGATAAACCCCGAGAACAATGGCCTATAAACGATGACGGGAGTCTCAATATGTACACGAGGCCGTTGGATGTTGAAGACCTGCTGCGGGAACTGAAAAGATAAGCGAGGTACAGCATTACGTTGTCATACTTCTCGCAAACTTGTTCTCAGTAGTTTTGCAGCTTTGGTCTGGAAACTATGAGGTGTATTTTTCTTTTGTTTTTGATGGTAGGGAGTTGTTTTAACGTGCAGGCGCAGTTTAGCGATTCTGTGCATCATCATGTAAGGCTGGATGCTACCGGTATTATCAATACCACCAATAATGGATCATCGTATTTGCTCAATAACGCAGCGCAGTACAGGATGGTAAAGAAATCCGTAA
>CALMWT010000044.1 GCA_937870855.1 uncultured Taibaiella sp. | reverse complement strand
TAAGACTTCAAAACCTGCTCATACTGCAATACTCTTTTTTGCTCCAGATTTTCGAATTGGGTTTGAAAAATATTCCGTTTCACTTTTTTCCTTCTTTCCCAATAAAGCGAAAAGGCATCCGGCAAATCCAAAATTCTCCTGAGGTCATTTCTGTCAGACAAATAAGGAGCCATCCGCAAATGCTGTACGTGTACTGTGTCAAAATTGTGTTTACTGAGTAGCGTCTCAAGTGAACGACGCATTTCTGAAGAACGAAAATAAAGCACCTGAATTGGCAGCGGATTCCATAAACCCTGCAAACAACTTAAAGCAGATTTCCACTGTGGCAAATGGACGAGATGTACCTCTTTAAATATGCCTTGCAACTGCTCTTTATACTTTTTGTCTTCTTCAGTTTGCGTGAAAGTGAGCAGATACAATTCATGCTTTTTGCACAAGCGCCTGGCAAGATTGTAAATCTTAAGTTTATCGCCACGATAAGGCGGATAAGGAATTCTATTTGCGAGAAAAAGTATTTTCAAAAAGAAATGTTTGTGTGCTCCTAAAGCAATTCACTATTCCGAAACTGTTATTTCAATATCTCGTGACCGAGTTTATCTCTTTTCGTTTGCAGGTAAAACTCGTTATGAGGATTGGGAATAATTTCGATTGGCACGTTATCTACAATCTCCAAACCATAACCCAATAAACCTGCACGTTTTCTCGGATTGTTGGTCATTAATCTGATTTTTGAAACACCGAGATGCCGTAAAATTTGTGCGCCTACGCCGTAATCGCGTTGATCGTTCTTAAAGCCGAGTGCCAGATTTGCTTCCACCGTATCCTTCCCCTCTTCTTGCAGTTTGTATGCCTTTAGCTTATTCAACAAACCAATGCCGCGTCCTTCCTGATTCATATAAAGCACGACACCTTTACCTTCTTCTTCTACCATTTCCATTGCCCGTTGCAACTGCTCACCGCAATCGCACCGAAGAGAATGGAGAATATCGCCGGTAAAACAAGAACTATGCACCCTCACTAAAACAGGCTCATCTTTTTCCCATTCACCTTTCTTCAAGGCAAGATGAGTTTGCCCGTTGTTTGTTTGTTTGAAAGCTACCAATTCAAAATCGCCATGTTTGGTAGGCATGTGTACCCGCGCTTCTTCTTCAATAAGACTTTCGGTGCGCAGGCGATATTCAATCAGGTCTTTTATGGAAATGATTTTAAGATCAAACTTTTTAGCAATCTCTTTCAACTCTGGCAACCGCGACATTGTGCCATCATCATTCATAATTTCTACAAGCACACCGGCGGGTGCAAATCCGGCAAGCCGTGCGAGATCAACAGTTGCTTCTGTATGACCGGCACGACGCAGCACACCTTCATTTTTTGCGCGTAGCGGGAAAATATGTCCGGGGCGGCCTAAATCTTCGGGCTTTGTAGTAGGATCAATCAATGCCTGAACAGTTTTTGCTCTGTCGTGCGCTGAAATACCGGTGGTGCATCCATGTCCTATCAAATCAATAGACACAGTAAACGGAGTTTGATGAAGCACAGTATTGTTCTCCACCATTAGGTTCAATTTCAATTCCCCGCATCGCTGTTCGGTGATTGGTGCACAGATCAAACCTCTGCCGTGTTTCGACATAAAGTTGATCACTTCCGGGGTTACATTATTGGCGGCGGTTATAAAATCACCTTCATTTTCACGATCCTCATCATCAACTACTATCAGCAGTTTCCCATTTCTCAGATCTTCCAGCGCAGATTCGATGGTATCAAGCATAGATAAGCCCTTGGGCAAATTTGAAACGCGAAGTTACTATGTATTCAATGTAAAATCAGTAACTAAGGATCACAATTACTGATGTCTTAAAGTGAGGTTATTGCAGAAAATCTTCCATCCTCTTCGTTAGCTTCCGCATGATGCTTTCCTGATCATATTCTCTTTGAACTAAAACCGAACCTGCATTTGCAATTTGTTGCGCCTGATCTTTTTTGTTAACTGCCCATTTTATTTGCCGGATAAAATCTGCCTTTTCTTCGGCCAATAAGAAATGCTTTCCGGGAACCGCCCCATCAATCCCCTGCATACCAATGGATGTGCTTATCACCAATTTGCCGGCAGTTAGCGCCTCAAGTATTTTCACTCTTATACCCCCTCCCGACCGCAAAGGAACAAGCAACATTTTTTTATCAGCAATAAAGGCAGAAGCATCGGCTACCTCTCCTGAGCAGGTAACGCCATCGCGTTCATACTTTTCAAATGAACCCGGCATATTCCTTCCCGCAAAATGAAATTCAAAATCAGGTAATTCCTTGTGCAGATCGCTCCATACGTTTTCCAGAAACCAGGTAATCGCTTCTACATTCGGCATCCAGTCCATAGCGCCTATATGATACCCGATCCACTTTTCCGGTTGCTGTGAAGGTTTAATAGATTTCGTATTTATGCCAAACGGCACTGTTATGATTTCCTTTCCCGAAACCAGATTTTTTACTAATGCCGCATCCGTCTCTGTGATAGCGATAAGCACATCTGCTGATTGCCAGGCATTCAGTTCAAACTTTTTGATTCTGGAACAAAGATCCCTTAAGTAAAATTTCCGAAAGGAGGTTGCTTCGTTAGCGAGTCGCTCCCATATCTGGTATTCAATATTGTGGAGGCGAATGGCAATTTTAGCTTTAGTTGCTTCTTTAATAACAGGAAGATAAGTGGCAAGATAAACGCTCTCCAACTGAATAATCTCCGGTTCAAAATCGTCTATGATTTTTTCAAGCTTGCTCGCAAATCCTTTTTCATAAAAACGATCTGCGTGATTTGGCTTTCTACTCAGAAAAAAATTCATCAAAGTAGGCACCACTTTTACGTCGGTATTAATGTCGAAAGTCTGAAACTTAATTTGTGTATAAAACTCTGGCAGTGATTCCAAACCTACATAGTGCCTTGAGGTATTCATTGAAAACAAAAGCACTTCCCAACCCAATTTGTGATAACCTTCAATCATAGCATACATTGCTATGGAACCGCCATCGTTTAACGGGTAAGGAACCCTGTTGGTGATAATCAGTATGCGGTGCGTTGCCATCAGAACATCTCAAAAATATAAACGCTGAACTTAAACGCCTATTTTTACAAGGGTTTAAAAGTACAATTTTAGAACGGACAACCGCGAATGAAGAAACAGAGAATAGTCTTTACTGTTACGAACGATTTGAATTTTGACCAGCGGATGATTCGCATCTGCACCACACTTTCCGAAGCAGGCTACGATGTAACAATCATTGGTTTTAAAAAGAAAAAAAGCCCTCCACTAATAGCTCGTCCTTACAAGCAAATTCGCTTACCGATTGTAGTTGAAAGAAGCAAGTTGATGTATACAGACTTCTGGCTTAAACTATTTTTCAAACTGCTCTTCATCAAAGCAGACATTTTTTGTGCAATAGATCTTGATACTATTCTGCCGGTTTACTATGTAAGCAAACTGCGAGGCAAAAAAAGAGTGTACGATGCTCATGAATTATTTACAGAACTGAAAGAGGTTACTGATAAACCAATGAGCCTAAAGATTTGGAATTGGATAGAACGAAAAACAGTGCCGCATTTTCATGGCTATACTGTAGGCGATGGTTGTTCGAAATATTTTCAGGAAAAGTATGGCGTTAATTATGCCGTAGTACGAAGCGCCACTGTACTCCGCCCCATAGAAATTCCGGAAAAGAAAGACAAATACATTTTATACCAAGGGGCAGTAAATGTTGGAAGATGTTTTGAAGAATTAATTCCGGCAATGAAGCATGTTGACGCACCTTTAATTATTTGTGGCGAGGGAAATTTTTATAAGGAAACCGTGGCATTAGTGAAGCAACATCAACTGGAGAATAAGATAACATTTAAAGGCTATGTACCACCACAGGAATTGAGAAACTACACGATCAATGCGTGGATAGGAATTACCCTTTTTGAACCAAATAGCAAAAGCAATCAAAACTCACTTGCCAATCGTTTTTTCGATTACATGCACAGCGGCGTTCCACAACTTTGCGTCAACTATTTCGAGTACAAGAGAATCAACAGTGAATTTGAAATTAGCGCACTGATTGACGATTTGAAACCGGAAACGATTGCTGCGGCATTAAATAATCTCTTGAAGGATGAACCTTATCACAAACGACTGGAAGAAAATTGTCTGAAAGCACGCGAAAAATATTGCTGGCAGGAAGAGGCGAAAACACTGATAAAATTTTACGACGACCTTGTCCAAAATTAAGTTCCATATTGTTTCATTCGACATTCCTTATCCGGCAGACTATGGTGGAGCGATAGATGTTTTTTACAAGATCAAAAGTCTTTCAGAAGCAGGTTGTGAAATCTATCTCCATTGTTTTGAATACGGAAGAGAGCGAACTGAGAGACTAAATAACCTGTGCAAAGAAGTGTGGTATTATCCCCGTAAAACAGGATGGAATGGGCTATCGTTTTCCTATCCTTATATCGTTTATTCACGAAGAGATGACACGCTGCTTCAACGTCTTTCGAACGTTGACGTGCCCATTCTTTTTGAAGGAATCCACTGTAGCTTTTATGCAAACCATCCTGCATTAAAGCGCCGGACAAAAATTCTTAGAGTACACAATATTGAACACGATTATTATAAACAGCTTGCTCAAAAAGAGCGGAGTAATTTCTCAAAAATCTATTTATATGCAGAGGCTTTTTTGTTGAAAAACTATGAAAAGTCTCTTTCGAATATTGATGCCGCATTTTGCCTTTCGCACGCCGACACACTAAATTTTCAAAAGCTTTACCCTAAGAAAACAGTTGCGCACATTGCTCCCTTTCATCCTTTTACGAGTAGTGACATACCAACAGGAATGGGTCAGTATTGTTTGTATCATGGCAACTTAAAGCATCCTGAGAATGAAGAAGCTGCTTTGTTTCTTTTGGAGCAAGTGATTCCGGCCATTTCCGATACTCAATTTATTATCGCAGGAAGAAACCCGTCAAAAACAATAAAAGCACTTTGCGCGAAATACCAGCATTGCAAACTGATAGAAAACCCTGACGAAGCCGAAATGAACCGACTCATCAGCAATGCGCAAATAAATGTGTTGCCTACTTTTCAGCGATCGGGAATGAAATTGAAACTCCTTTATGCGCTGTACAATGGAAGGCATGTGGTAGTCAACGATGACATGCTCTACGGAACAGGATTAGCATCTGTGTGTAACATCGCAAATACGGCCACAGAAATAATTGAGGAAATATCCAGACTAATAAAAACTGACTTTACCGATGGTATGCGGGAGCTTAGAGCTTACTTGCTTGAAGCTTCTTACAATAATTCAACAAACGCGCAAAGGATAATTACATTCCTGCAACAGAAATCTCTTTAACTGCACCCTGCTCAATTCGTACTACACGCGCCGGGTATTTTTGGATGATGCTATAATCGTGGGTAGCCATAATGAAAGCCGTATGATAATCGCGGCAAATGTTGAATAAAAGCTGCATTATCTCATCGGTCGTTTCAGGATCAAGATTTCCCGTCGGTTCATCAGCAAGTATAAGTTTTGGATTATTAAGCAATGCGCGTGCTATATCTACACGTTGCTGCTCACCTCCCGACATTTCGTAGGTCATCTTAAATCCCTTGTTTTTCAAGCCCACTTTGCTCAGTACATTTTCTATCTTTTCCTTCATCAGGGCTTTGTCTTTCCAACCCGTAGCCTTCAACACAAATTCCAGATTGTCGTAAACATTCCTGTCGGTAAGTAAGCGAAAATCCTGAAACACAATACCCAGATTCCGACGAAGCAATGGGATAGTTTGCCACTTCAAATTTTTCAAATCAAATCCTGCTATCTCACCTTCACCTTGTTTCAAATAAATATCACCATACAGGGTTTTGAGCAAGCTCGATTTTCCTGTGCCCGTTTTTCCGATCAGATAAACAAACTCTCCTTTCTGAACCTGAAAATTTACGTTTGAAAGAATTAGATTTTTTCCTTGGTAAATATTCGCGTTCTTCAGTGATACTATGCTTTTTTCACTCATCGTGTAGCAGGATGGATTTGTAACAAATATAGCAGCTTATTTCTTTAAGCTAATTAAAAAAACGTCCTGAAAAATCAGGACGTTCTGCAATCAATTTTGAATTTTCTACTAATAAACTACAAGCTTTTCAGTTTGCTTGTGCGTACCAGTTGTTACCGATACAAGGTACATGCCTTTTACAGCTATATAGCTTGCCGGAATTTCGATGCGATTGATACCACTGCTAAGATTTACCTGCGTGCTGTAAACCAATTTGCCGGTTACATCGGTTACTGAAATATGTGCATCATTGCTGTTAGCATCTTTCACAATAACTGTAGTGCTGCCGGAAGTAGGATTTGGAGCGAGGGTAAAGCCTGCTTGCTTGTTAGCGATGTCTGACACATCAGTTGTCCATTGGCTTACATAAATTCTATCGAGGTAGAAGTTGTTACCTGTACCTACTAAACTAGAAGGCTCAACACCTGGTTTGTATCTAAATCTAAAGTAAACACGACCTCTGAGCGACTCAGCAATGTTGGTAGTGGTAATGGCTACGTTTTGTCCTTTCCAATCCCACATGCCGCCTGGAGTCCAGTCTGTAAGAATAGTACCATTGTTACTGATATCAGACTTCTTAAGTGTTTTTAGTGTTTGCCAGTTCAAACCGCAATTGGTTGTGTAGCTAATTTCCAACTCATCGTTCATGTAAGTAGGATTGTTAGTCCTAAAAGCACCTGCGGTAAAGAAGGAAAGATAAATTGTATTACCCATGCCTCTCAAATCAAATGCACGTGTGAAAAGATCATCGTAATCTCCTCTTGGTGTACCTGTCAACACTGCCGGAGCAGACAACCTGTTATCATATTGTTTGTAACGAATGCTGGTATTATCGTAGAAACCTGCATTGTTTACAACTTCCCATTTGGTAAAATTGTTGAAGTGATTGAAGGTAGGGAACATGCTAACATCATTTCCTGTAAACTCCTGGAAATACCCTGCTGCCGGAATAGCATTTTCATCAGCAACATATACTCTGTCGGTCACTACCAAAGTATCTCTGCCGGCATTCGACTCAGCAATCATTTGAATAGTTGCCCAACCAGTGTCGTTAAATTTAGTAGTAACACTTGTGTTGTAATTTGGATTTGCATTTACAGGGTTTGCATTACTGGCACCATTCGAAAAACTCCAATAGATCGCAGAAACAGTATCGCCCCATGCACGGTTAGCAAATCTAACATTCTGAGCATCTGCACCAACGCCACGGCAAGTGAAACCTGCATTTTGCTCTGCACCCACACCTACTGAAAAATCAGCTACCGGTGGAAGATCTGCTCTCGGCATAAGGTTACCGTTTGCATCTGTAACACCCGTCAGCATCAGATTAGTGGGAGTTATAAGGTTACTGCGACCTGCAATCGGACTTCTTAATGTAGCACGCATACGCACACCTTGCAAGTAAGTAAACATTTTAGAGCAGTAGGTGTAATCCATCACGTTCTGAGAATTCACTGTGTCAGGATAGTCTATGATAACCGGACCCGTAGCGGTAATATTGAATAGGTCTTTTGCAGTAGCTGGAGGGTACTGAACGAAATAATCGCCATAACGAATTCCCAGGTTATAGAAATAGTTGTATCGTCCCTGCGCTGTATCATCGGTGAAATACATTACGTTTCCTATTGTTCCCTGATTGCCGAGCGGCGTTGGCGCTGCGGGCACTGCTACTGCACTTGTACTATCGCGATACATAGAAGGATTCACAGAAAACTCAAGAGAATAAGCATTTACATTAGTATCAATAGGGGCTACGAAGCGAAGCAAGTTCACATTTTGTGCACCTGTGTTTGTGGTCGTTATACCATTGTGTGTGGCAATGGTAACATATTGACCGGAAGCGTTTTTGTGCTTTAGTACAATTGTAAACGGAGCACCGCTTACAGCCGGGTAAATTTTCACAGAATCAATTTGAACTTTCTCAAGGTTTCTGAACATTATACCTTGCCCCGTCTGATTGTCTGCAACTTTGTTTGTATTGTTGATTGCAGGCTTTCCGATGAAAGCAGCCGTTAAAACACATTTCCAATCATAGAGATGAACGGGGTTGCAACCAAGTCCGGGTGCGTGACCATCTGTGGGGGGGGTATCATCTACCCCATCATCACCACAAGCAACTTCTGGTGCATTTGTACCACCCCAGGGATGATCCAAATCAAGAAAGTGACCAATTTCGTGAGCAATTGTATTGTCAAAATTAAAAGGCTGACCCATTGCTGTAATAGGTCCGTCATACCAAGGCAATGCGCTTGCACCCGCTGGCTTCAATGCAAAAGCTGCTGCGCCTGTGTGATTAGCATCGAACGCATTCACGATCCAGATATTTAAATAATTCTGCGGGGGCCACAGGTCAAACTTCGCATGATTACCGCCGCTTGTTGTGCTAAAATCTCTTTTACGGGTAATACCAGTAGTAGGATTACCAAACGGGTCTTTTCTGGCAAGGTAAAACTGGATGTTTGTATTAGCCACATACTTTATTGAAGTACCCGGAATGTTGCCTCTGTAAGTAGGAATTACATTGAAAGTAGATACATCAGGCACTATTCCGCGATACAACTTATTAATCTCTTCAAGCTCATTATAAATAAGGTTGTCAGTGATGTACTCTTGAGTGTTGTAATTGTGCACAATATGAAAAACAATCGGAACCATAAGTGTGGCTGTATCAGCAAAAGTTTCGCCTGCTGTTACCTTCAACTTTGGTAAGTCCATCCTGCCCATCAATGCGTCTATCTGAGCCTTAAGTTGTGCTTCCGCCGCAGCTACAGCCGCCGGATTTGCAGCCTTAGCCCGCTCATGCATTTCATCTGTAAAGCAGCGAGCCTGCTGTGCCTTAACTACTTCACCCGTGAAGCAAGCCGCGGCTGCGAAGAGTAAAATTGCTTTTTTCACCATTATTATTTTTTGTAAAAAATTTTTGATTAGACTGATTTCAAAGATAGATATTCCTGTTAAACCTTTGTAAACATTTTTGTCATGGTAAATTAATATTTATTCGCTTTAGGCAAGGGTTTCAGCTACTCTAAAAAAAGTTTCTATTCCCTAAAAAATAAAGCCTTCTGAGATCGTCAGAAGGCTGTGTGCCCCAGGCGGGACTTGAACCCGCACTTGCATTGCTGCAAACAGGATTTTAAGTCCTGCGTGTCTACCAATTTCACCACCAGGGCAGGCAATTGTAAATGATGAATTGTGAATGTTGAATGTTCACATCAACTGCAAAAGAACTAAACAAAAAATTCCATCTTGAGGGATGGAATTATAATGAGCGGAAGACGAGACTCGAACCCGCGACCCTCACCTTGGCAAGGTGATGCTCTACCAACTGAGCTACTTCCGCATAAATCTTAAAGAACTTGTTTCCCGAATGGGAGTGCAAATATAGAGGGACAAAACAATTTTACAAATCTTGTCTCAAAAATTTTTTTCGGTAAAACGATACTTATCAGCAGCTACTCGCCTTGAACTTGTTTCTAAACAAACTACTTTTGAAAGCCACATGCAATCGTCTCCTTTTCTCTCTCTCGTAAAAAAAGATTTGCTTATCGAATGGCGGCAAAAACATACGCTGTTTGGGGTATTGCTTTATGTAGGCGCAACCGTGTTTGCAGTGTATATGATGAGTGGACAACCAGAAACTAAAATCTGGAATGCTCTTTTCTGGATCACGCAACTTTTTGTAGCCATTAATTCTGTTGCAAAGAGTTTTTTGCAGGAACATGCCAATCGGTTTCGGTACTATTTCACAATTGTAAAGCCTACTACTTTTTTACTGGCGAAAATGATTTATAGCATCACCCTGCTGCTGGCAATGAGTCTGATGAGTTTGCTATTGTTTTCCGTTCTTCTTGGTTTCCCTATTATTCAAACGGGACTGTTTGTAGTAATAACCGCAGTTGGCAGCATCAGTCTTTCGGCTGTGTTCACTTTTCTTTCTGCCCTTGCTGCACGAGCCAATCAAAATGCCGCGCTGATGGCTGTCTTAGGTTTTCCTATTGTCACTCCTGTATTAATGATGCTGAGCAACCTTGCATTGAAAGCTATTACACCGGTTTACCAACCCGGCTGGTGGATACTTGCAGGAACCTTGCTTTTGCTTGACCTACTCATTATTATTCTTGGAGTGATACTTTTTCCTTTTCTCTGGCAGGAATAATTAATACGTAATGACTCAATTGCGCAGTGACTCAAGCTATGCCACCTCTTAAGTATTGAGTCATCGAGTAATTGCGCAATTGAGCCATTCCATTACCTTTGCCGAAATTTTAAAACCAGCCTATGCGCCAGTCGTGGTGGAAAGTTGTGTGTGTGCTTTTATTAGGTTATACAATTGTTGCAGGTTTTCTTATTCCTGTGCCCGCACTCAACATTATCAACGAAACCATACGCAATCTCTACTTCCATGTGCCGATGTGGTTTACAATGATCATCTTGTTTCTCGTCTCTTTTATTTATGCAATAAAATACCTGCGTAGCGGCGATTTGAAACACGATATTTTTTCTGCGGAATATACTAAGGTAGGCATAGTCTTTAGCATACTCGGAATGCTTACGGGCATGGAATGGGCAAAATACACATGGGGGGAAGCGTGGAGCAACGATCCAAAACAATTGGGAACTGCTATTAGTATGCTCATCTACTTTGCTTATCTGGTTTTGCGCGGCGGCATGAAGGATGAAGAAAAAAGGGCAAAGATCAGCGCGGTGTACAATGTTTTTGCATTCGCGCTAATGATTCCGTTGTTATGGATTTTACCCCGAATGGTGGATTCCCTACATCCCGGAAATGGTGGCAATCCCGGATTTAATACTTACGACCTTGACAAAGACATGCGAATGGTTTTTTATCCTGCTGTGTTTGGGTGGATATTGCTTGGCGTGTGGATCACTACGCTAAAGGTGCGCATATCATTAATAGAATACAAAAGGGAAAACAACTTTTAAAAAGGTCAAAAAAATAGCAAGTTCAAAATGTTTAGAAGAACCATTCTTTCTGCGTTTTTTTTGTTGGCATTTTCTGCGTTTTCATTCGCCCAAAATGCCCAGCCAGAGATGGCTGATGCACTGCGTAAAGACGGTAAAATATACGTGGTGGTTTTAGTATTAGCCACTATATTTGCCGGAATTATTGCATTTCTTGTGCGCCTCGACCGTAAAATTTCCAAACTCGAAAAACATAATAATCCAATTTCTTAACTACAAAAAGCTATGGTAGAAACTACAACTGCCACTGCCGCAAAACCACAAGAGCATTATAGCTTCTTTCGCGGCGTAGAGCGCAACTTTGATAAGGCTGCTACTTATACAAGATTCGAAACAGGTATTCTCGAGCAAATCAAAGCTTGTAACTCTGTTTACAGAATGAAGTTTCCGGTGCGCATCGGTGAAAAAATAGAGGTGATTGAAGCCTACCGCGTGCAACACTCTCATCACAAATTACCTTGTAAAGGAGGCATCCGTTATAGCATGGATGTAAATCAGGATGAGGTAATGGCCCTTGCTGCATTGATGACTTATAAATGTGCTATCGTTAATGTTCCTTTTGGTGGTGGTAAAGGCGGTATCAAGATCAATCCAAGAAACTACACGGTTTATGAATTGGAAAAGATCACACGTCGTTATACTTCAGAACTTGTAAAAAAGAATTTTATTGGTGCCGGTATTGATGTTCCTGCTCCAGATTATGGAACAGGCGCACGCGAAATGAGCTGGATCGCCGATACTTATGCCTCCTTAAATCCCGGAGATGTGAATGCACTCGGTTGCGTTACCGGAAAGCCTGTTAGTCAGGGTGGTGTTCGTGGTCGTACCGAAGCAACGGGTCTCGGTGTGTTTTATGGCGTGCGCGAAGTAGTGAATGTAAAAGAAGACATGGATAAGTTTGGTCTTCCTACAGGCATTGCAGGCAAAAGAGTAATTGTTCAGGGACTTGGAAATGTGGGGTATCATGCTGCAAGATTTTTCCATGAAGCAGGTGCCATCATCGTTGGTATTGCAGAATACGAAGGTGGTGTGTATGATGCCAAAGGACTTGACCTCGCTAAATTGGTAGAACACCGTAAAGCTACAGGCTCTATACTTGGTTTTGCAGGCGCTACAGATTTCAAGCAAAGTGCAGAAGTTATGGAGCAGGATTGCGATATCCTTATTCCTGCTGCTTTGGAAAATGTGATCAACGCATCAAACGCAGATCGCATCAAAGCGAAAATAATTGGTGAAGGTGCAAACGGACCTTTAACGCCGGAAGCAGATGAAATTCTGAATGCAAAAGGAGTAATCGTTGTCCCAGACATGTATTTGAATGCTGGCGGTGTAACGGTTTCTTACTTTGAATGGTTAAAAAACCTAAGCCATGTTCGCTTCGGACGTATGGATAAGCGCTTCAGCGAAAATCAGAATTCTCAAATCCTGAAGACCGTTGAAAACCTCACCGGTAAAGCAGTAACTGAAATTGAACGCAGACAATTGCTGCACGGGCCAGACGAAGTTGATTTGGTTTATTCAGGACTTGAAGACACCATGATCGGGTCTTACCATGAGATACGCGACACCATGCTTAGCCTTAATATTCCTGATATGCGCACTGCTGCATTTGTAGTAGCTATCAATAAAGTGGGTGTAGCTTATGAAGAGTTGGGTATTTTCCCATAAATTTTATTTTATTAAAAAAATTAAAGCTGCCTTCGGGTGGCTTTTTTGTTGACAAGAATAAGCGACATGACAATATGAAATAATCTCTAACTTTAAGTTCTAATCATTTAGCATGAAAAAGCTGGTTCTCTACTCTGCGGTATTTCTCCTCTCATTTTTTCAAGCACTATCACAAGTGTGGCAACCCTTAGGACCTGATAATCGAAATGAACTAGGATTTAGATTCTCTTACCTCTCTTGGGTGAAGAGTAAAGGTGACACAATCTACACTGGCATGAGTAGCTTTTCTCAGCCAAGCAGTATATACGAAGTCGCAATTAAACGATTCAATGGATTACGATGGGATACCCTTGGCAACTCCTTTGCCCCTTCCACTAGTGGTATTCCGCCTCATTTGACAATAGATAATTCATATAATCCCTACGTTTTCTATCGTGACAATTCAAACGCCAGGCGCGGTACCGTTCGAAGATTTACAAACGGAAATTGGAATCTTTTAGGAAATGTAGGATTCACATTCGATGCAGTTATCTCTACCAATTTATACTTCAATCGTGCGGACATTCCTTATGCTTTGTTTGTCGACAGTAGTCAAAAGATTACCGTAATGAGCTATAATGGAACCATCTGGGATACTGTCGGAAAAAGGAAATTTGCAACAACCACAAACGCAAGACTGGAATTCGGACACGCGGATACTCCTTATGTGGTGTTTGTAGATAGCAGTCGGATAACGGTGATGAAATATGACGGCGTGGATTGGGATACTGTAGGCAACAGACGGTTCACGGTAGCGAACAGTGCTACGATGAAGTTTGACACATTAGGCACACCTTATATTGCTTATTTGGACCCTGCAGCGCTAAATCGTGCTACTGTTATGAAGTTCAACGGTACTTCGTGGACTGCCATTCCATCGTTTGGAGGACTTTCCAATCTCAGTGCAACGAACCTTGGTCTTTTAGTGGATTCTACAAACAATATGGTGTATGTGCATTTTCAGGACGCGGGGGGAGGAGCAACCGTAAAAAAATATGACGGAACGGCCTGGACGAATGTAGGAACTGCTGGTTTTGCGCAGGGCACCCTTTACAACTTGCACGTTTCTAAAAATGGCACACCGTGGTCTTTGATAACGAATAGCGACTCTGCGTACTTTATGAAATTTAACGGGAGTATATGGACACAAGCTACCAAAAGCTTGAAAAAAATTTCTACAGTATCCGCTTTCACCATGAAACATGACTCAATACCAGTTATTGCACACAACGTACCATCCCTTGCCAACAAACCTGTAATTGCAAATTATACAAACTCCGTTTGGTCAAGAGTTGGCGAATATGGCTTCGCACCATCAGGTGTTAGAAAATCTACTAATTCACCTTACTCTAATCCCATTCCTACTTTACTACAAACCGCCACAAAAAGTGACAATACACCCCTAGTAGTTTATAGCGATAACGCCGATTCTGGCAAACTTTCGATGATGAAATTCACTTCGGGAACCTGGAGCTACGAAGGCTCTCCAACTTTTACAACTGCAAATGCAATTCCGTACAAACTACTTGTAGGCAAAAACGATACGATATACTTACTCTATTATGAAACGGGACCATACGGGCTCAAACTCGCTTACTTCAACGGAACAACCTTCATCAATATCCCTTCCGGCTTGACCAATAATGTATATCCTATAGGAACAGCTTTCATTCTGGATACTGCCAAAATCCCCACTGTTGCCTATCCCGACCCTACAAACTTTAATCTGGTCAACATTAAAAAGCTTATCAACGGAAACTGGACAGTGGTGGGTAGTTTGCCCTGCACTACCGCTGTGCAAATAGAAGTGAATAGCCAAAATGAAGTTCATGCGTTGTACAATTCAGGCACGGGTACCGCAACTGTATCCAATCTGGTGAAACAAACTGGCTCAACATGGATAAGTCTCGTACAGTCACCACTACAGGGGCTGATGAAAATTGCACCGAATGACTCTGTGTTCCTATTTTCTCGGATTCTTAATTCGTGGTGGACACCTGCTGGACTCACCGGATATATGAGTTATCAATCTAACCGAACGCTTTACAGGTACGCGGCAGGAAACTGGGTAAGCTTTCATACATTCCACATAACTCCTATTCACAATTCCTCCCCGCCAACTATTAATGAAACCTATGTAAACTTCTTGTTTGACACCTCATCAACACCTTATATGGCCGTTGCATTTGGTGATTCTGTCTCCATAAAAACTATCATGACAAACCTTTCCGTACCTAACGGGGGTTGGCACCCACTAATCAAAACACCCAATTTCGATTTTGCTTTTGCTCCCAATAATAAACTGATCGCAGCCTATAGTGAAGGCACAGCTTATGCGCTTAGTTTCAAACCAGATACAATTCCTGTAGCGCCGCAAGTTGTTTCTCCAGTATCTTATTGCATCGGAGATATAGCAAACCCCCTCGTAGCATTCGGACAAAATCTTCGCTGGTCTGGACCAGGTGTTCAAAACTCCTCAATAACCCCCACTCCTTCAACGGCAGTAGCTGGCACCTTCAATTTCAGTGTAAAACAGGAAAATGGCGTATACAGCGGTCCGTCAAGCATTATCACGGTAACAGTACATCCAAAATCAACCGTTACCACGAGCACCACAAAAATATGTGACGGAGATACCGCGTGGCTTACCACACCTTCGGTAAATGGAGCCACTTATCGCTGGTCTAAAATTGACACAGTGGGAGGAGGTATGTCTGTTACATCCTTCTTTGCAAGCAATACAATTCCGGTTACTGACTCAAACTTATATACAGTACTGGTAACGCCTAACGGTTGTATTTCCGACACTACACGGGTCAGAGTCGTTGCGCTTACTCAACCAACAATAACTATATCTGCACCAACAGCTATGATCGTAGGGCAGGTTACTGTATTAAAGGCTTTGGTAGCTAACGCCAGCGCGCCATATTCCATTGATTGGCAAATAAATTCCTCATGGATTGGTATTAATTGGGGTGATTCACTTGTCTTCACCAAACAGGCTGGTCAGGAAACGGTGAAAGCAATTGTGTACCAAACGGGCAACGTCTGTTTCAAACGAGATACTGCCACAATCGTGATAGATGAAATGCCAAACTCTGTAGCGCTTCTAAACCGAAATCCGATAAATGTCTTTCCTAATCCTTCGGAGGGAATTGTTTCATTTAAATCAGCAACACCAATCTCAGAGGTTGAACTAACAAGTATAGATGGCAAGCCTGTCCATCAAAGCCAACACAATAGCCTTCAGGTTACCATAAATTTAAAAGAAACTCCCAACGGCATCTATTTGTACACAGTCACTTCCGGAGCCGTGAAATGGAGAGGGAAGTTGATCTTACAACGAGGGAAATAACCGATTAAATACTGCTTCACAAGAGGCACTTTTTTACCCTTGTGCGCCGTAGTTTGTAACCGAAAATAGTTGGGCGTAGGTTGCACCTACGTCTTTTGTGTAAATTGGGTTTTGGGTTTAACAGCGACATAGCTGCAAGCTACGCCGAACGGGGGTTTGCTAAGTTGTTATCTGCGTCCTCTGCAATTCTTAGCGTCTTCCGCCTCCTCTACATCTTAATCCCACTTCAAAGTGGTTCAATTATTTTGGGTAAATTCGCACGTCCTTTTACTTAACTTAAATAAAACTTCCTTTACGCAATGGCATTTGATCTCGATCTCATCCAAAAGGTCTATCAGGAATTACCCGAAAAAGTGGATGCAGCCCGCAAGTTTGTAGGCCGCCCGCTTACTCAGGCTGAAAAAATCCTTTACTCACATACCTTCGAAGCCGCCCTGAAAGCTTACGAGCGCGGGCGTGACTATGTAAATTTTGCCCCCGACCGCGTAGCCATGCAGGATGCTACTGCCCAAATGGCTTTGCTGCAATTCATGACTTGCGGACGCGATAGGGTTGCGGTTCCTTCTTCTGTGCATTGCGATCACCTGATACAGGCAAAGAACGGGGCTGTTGAAGATCTTGCTACCGCCAATGATGTGAATAAGGAAGTGTATGATTTTCTTGCTTCTATTTCTAATAAATATGGCATCGGTTTTTGGAAACCCGGCGCTGGTATCATTCATCAGGTAGTGTTGGAAAACTATGCTTTTCCCGGCGGCATGATGATAGGCACAGATAGCCACACACCTAATGCCGGTGGATTGGGCATGATAGCAATAGGAGTAGGCGGTGCAGACGCGGTAGATGTGATGGCCGGGCTGGCGTGGGAATTGAAGATGCCGAAACTGATAGGGGTAAAACTTACCGGAAGAATGAATGGATGGACATCTGCAAAAGATGTGATCTTGAAAGTTGCAGGTATTTTGACGGTGAAAGGTGGTACCGGCGCTATTGTAGAATATTTTGGTCCCGGTGCCGAAAGCCTGAGTTGCACAGGTAAGGCTACTATTTGTAACATGGGTGCTGAGATTGGCGCTACTTGTTCGCTGTTTCCTTACGACGAAAAGATGGGCGACTACCTGAAAGGAACCAACCGTGCAGACATTGCAGCTTGCGCAGAAAAAGTAAGAGACTATCTCCGCGCCGATTTTGAAGTGTATGACAATCCTGAAATTTTCTACGATCAGGTAATCGAAATAAATCTTGATGCACTTGAACCACATTTAAACGGCCCATTTACTCCGGATCTTGCAACACCAATTTCTCAGGTAGCCGAGGCTGTGAAAACGCATGGCTGGCCCGATGAAGTGGAAGTGGCTTTAATCGGGTCTTGTACCAACTCTTCTTATGAAGACATGTCCCGTTCCGCAGGAATTGCAAAAGACGCACTGGCAAAAGGCTTGAAAGTAAAAAGCGAGTTTACAATTACTCCAGGTTCTGAAATGGTACGCTACACCATAGAACGCGATGGCATTATGGATACGTTTGATAGAATGGGGGGCGTGGTGCTTGCAAACGCTTGCGGCCCCTGCATTGGGCAATGGGCGCGTCATATTGATGACCCTACTCGCAAAAACACTATCGTTACTTCTTTCAACAGAAACTTTGCAAAGCGCAATGACGGACTCGCATCTACCCATGCCTTCGTTGCCTCACCGGAGTTAGTTACTGCGCTTGCTATTGCAGGCAGACTTTCCTTCAACCCCATAACAGACAAGTTGATTAATGAAAAAGGGGAAGAAGTAATGCTCGATGAACCTAAAGGATACGAACTGCCGCCTGCCGGTTTCTCAGTAAAAGATGCGGGCTATCAGGCACCTGCTGTGGATGGTTCACGGGTAGAAGTGCTTGTTAGCTCTGAAAGCGACCGTCTTCAGTTGCTTGAGCCATTCTCAGCGTGGGAAGGCACGGACTTCAGAGGAATGAAACTCCTTATCAAAGCATTTGGCAAGTGTACTACCGATCATATTTCTATGGCAGGTCCATGGTTAAAATATCGGGGACATCTTGACAATATCTCCAATAATATGCTGATTGGCGCTATCAACGCCTTCAACATGGAGACAAACACCGTGAAGAATCAGCTTACAAATGCGTATGGAGAAGTGCCTCAGGTGGCGCGTGCTTACAAAGCAGCAGGCATTGGCAGCGTAGTGGTTGGCGATGAAAACTATGGTGAAGGAAGCTCTCGTGAACATGCGGCGATGGAGCCACGTCACCTCGGCGTTCGAGCTATTATTGTGAAAAGCTTTGCACGTATTCATGAAACGAACCTCAAGAAGCAAGGAATGCTTGCTCTTACGTTTGCCAATAAGGAAGATTACGACAAAGTGCAGGAAGATGATGCAATTGATATATTGGGTCTCACCAACTTTACCCCCGGCGAGCCAATAACCATGATGCTTCATCATAAAGACGGCACTGCTGACGAAGTGATTCTGAACCATACTTACAACAGCCAGCAGATAGACTGGTTTAAAGCCGGTGGCGCACTAAACGTAATTCGCCAATCGTTTGAAGAGCAGGCGGTCGCGACAGTTTAATTTTACATGAAATTATAGACCCGCAGCATTTGTTTTTTGTTGCGGGTTTTTATTTTTGAATTGTTTGCCGAGTGGCACAAATTTTCTAAATTAACTTCGAGTAAAACATCCAATTTGCTATGCACCATCACTTGTCAGAACTTAAAAACTTTATTGAGTGGAAAGCCTTTGGGGTATGCACTGCAATTGGAGAAAAGATTGGTGTTGCAACCAGCAGCATCCGGCTTTGGTTTATTTATATTTCCTTTCTCACCTTAGGCTCCCCCATTATCGTTTACATGGTTCTTGCTTTCTGGATGAATATGAAGCGTTATATCTGGATGCGCCGACGTAATCCTCTGCGGTGGCTTTAGCCTTATCTGATCTGTACGCTTGCCAGTTGTTTCTTAGTTTCCTTATCGTAAAAGTTCACTGTTTTTACAGAAAAGTATTTAGGAATAGCCGCTGTGGCAATCGGGCGATCCAGGTAAGTGATCTTGTGTTTATCGTACTTGATGCTGCAATATACTTCGATGTAATTACCGGCACGGATTGCGGTTTCTTCAAAGCTCAAAAACCATTGTTCTTTTGTGGGTTGCAGCGCTAAAACTATTACATGGTTGAAACGCAGGTTGGGTGTATCGGGTTTGTTGATGAGTCCGAAATGCTTAATGAAATCTCTTCGATTTGTGATCACCTTAAAGTTCAAACCTTTTTCAAGCGGTATTTTATCATCTAAATAAAACCCGGTCAGTTGCTTCAATTTAAACTCGCGCGGCTGCGCCGAAAGTTTAAAGGTGCCAATGAAAAGCGACAGGATCAGCAATACTTTTTTACAGGCGGTAACCATACCACCTAAAATAACTAAACTATGACGACAATCAAGCGTTTGCAGCCAAAACTAATGGCTAAATTTGCCGCATTCTAACAACTTTCTAACCTCAAAAAAGAAAAGGAAGGAGCACCATGCCAGTGTTACACAACCGAATTTCGAACGAGGAACTGAAAGCACGTATGCTTGCTGAAACCGAGCCGCGCAAAACAGTTTCCTTCTATCAGTATTTTCCAATTTCCAATCCGCAGGAATTTCGGGATGAGCTTTACAAAAAGTTCTATGACCTGAAAGTTTTTGGGCGTGTTTACATTGCACAAGAAGGTATTAACGCTCAGATAAGTGTGCCTGAAAATAACTTTGAAGTATTTCGTGATGCACTCTACAATGCGCATCCTGAATTGAATAACATCCGTCTCAACATTGCATTGGACGATGACGGAAAATCGTTTTGGGTTTTGCGCATGAAAGTGAGACCAAAAATCGTTGCAGATGGCATTGAAGATCCAACCTTCGATATGAGCAAAAAAGGCCAGTATCTGAAGGCTGCGGAATATAACGCGCTTGCTGACAAACCTGATACCATCATCGTGGACATGCGCAATCACTATGAGTATGAAGTAGGTCATTTTGAAAATGCAATAGAAGTTCCTTCCGATACTTTTCGTCAGCAATTGCCAATGGCTGTGGATATGCTACAGGATAAGAAGGACAAGAACATCATTATGTATTGCACAGGCGGCATTCGGTGTGAAAAAGCCAGTGCATATATGCTGCATAATGGGTTCAAAAATGTTTTTCATATAGAAGGTGGCATAATAGAATACGCACGAAAAGCAAAAGAGGAAGGTTTACTGGTGAAGTTTAAAGGTAAAAATTTCGTGTTTGATGAACGGTTGGGTGAACGAATAACGGAAGACGTAATTGCCGAGTGTCATTTATGTGGCCAGCCTTGCGATGACCATACTAATTGTAAAAACGATGGTTGCCACTTGCTTTTTATTCAGTGCAAAGCATGTGCTGAGCAATTTGAAGGTTGCTGTAGTGAAACTTGCGTAGCAGAAAAGAATTTGCCGAAAGAAGAGCAACGCGCCCAAAGAGCGGGGAGAGAAAACGGCCCCATGATTTTCAACAAATCGAAAGAACATCCGTTACGAAAACATCGCAACCAGTGGAATATTCTTAGAAAAGAATAGCGAAGTAAAATTTCTTAGAACTTAAATATCATTTGCTTTTTAGGTTCAGGAATCCAATTGAGGCAAACCCCGGGGCCAACAGGCGTAGCAGTTAATCCCAAATGGAATTTCCGGTCTTTGAATTTATGCAGTTCCGGCACTACTACGCCCACCGTTGCGCCAATCATAAAACCAACCATAATGTCGGTAGGAAAATGTGCAAGTGCTTTCATTCGCAAATAGCCCTCAATAAGCGGAGGAACTGAGGCAAGTCCATACAGTAAATATTTTTTCCTGCCCAACTCAGGATGATAATCAGCAAAAACTTTTGCGGCGAAAAAAGTGGCCGCAGTAGCTGTGGCAGTATGTCCGCTATACAATGAATTTCTATTGTTACCTCCTCTTCGCTCATCGTAAGTAAAGTAATCGTAGTACACTACTGGTCTTAGTTTGTTTTGAAAAGCAGGACCGAAAAAACTAAAATTGTAAAGGCTGAAAGTGATCGCATGAGTTTCATAGTACATCATGAAAATGCGCAGCCAATCTTTCCTTATTTCCTTGTCAAATCCGAGGAGGCCGGTGGAAACAATTATTGCGGGAAGCAAGTAATCAGAATTCCGGTAATTAATATCGCGCTTTGACGGATCTTGCTCCAATGCCCAGCGATCAAAGCCGTTAAAAACTTTTGTGTTGAGCGAATTTATTTCCTCATCAGTAAGTTGTGGTTTTGCTTTGATGATGTTGGGTATCGCATAAATATTAGCAGCAGTCGCAACAACGGATAAACCCGCACTGAACCAGTAATTCATCCGATATTTATGAGGTGTTTTCTGATCTTGTTCAATGATCGTATCTACAACCTGCGCTATAGCCGACCGATCTGAATTATCCTCCTGAGCAAATGTGCTTCCTGCAAAAAATATTGCAACAATGAAGTAAAGAGATTTCATAGTTTTTATGATTTTCACAAAATTGTGCCAGACGGTAGGTGCGTTTATTTCCTCAGCTCCTTACGTCATTTTGGTCATCGTCAAAACCTAATAGGTAAAACAATGTATCGTTCCTTCCTAATTTATTTATATTTTGGTCATTACCCCTCTTGTCACTCCCGTAATTGTGGTGGTAGCATGTTGCTACTCAAACGTTCATTTATTTTAAAAATACTCCGTCAGGTTTTCTAATGCGCATGTTTAAAACTGAGAAAATTTTTGTACGATTTGCAATTCTATTAGTGCTGCTGGTAGGCGATCAGTTTGCAAATGCTCAAACATCTTGCCCTCCTAATATTGACTTTGAGCAGGGCAATACAAATAATTGGATTTTTTACACCGGCACTTGCTGCCCTATTAGCACACCTAACCTATCGGTAGGCGCTATGATCAACCGACACACTTTGACTTTTGGAACTACCAACGATCAATATGGCGGATTTCCTATCGTTGCGCCGGGTGGTGGACAATACTCTCTAAAACTTGGAAATAACAGCACGGGTGCGCAGGCAGAACGTGCTAGGTATTATGTGCGTGTGCCGTCTGGTCTTAATAACTACAGTCTTATTTATCGCTACGCAGTTGTACTCCAAAATCCAAATCATCAGGCTGCGGATCAGCCCCGATTTGAAGTAAAGGTTTTTGATTCAGCCACAGGTGCCGCTCTCCCCTGCGGGCAATTCAACTATGTTTCTTCTTCCTCGCTTCCAGGCTTCGCACTTTCCACGGTCGGCTCTCAGGTTTATTATAAAAGTTGGTCAACAGCAAGTATTGATCTTTCCGGGCAAGGAGGAAAAACAATAGCAGTAGATTTTGCAAGTGGTGATTGTGATCTTAGCGGGCATTTTGGTTATGGCTATCTTGATCTCAATTGTAGTTTATTCCAAATTGTAAGTGTGAATTGCACCGGCGCTCCCACCACTACACTTACAGCGCCACCTGGATTTCAAACTTATCAATGGTACAATTCCGGATATACACTTGTAGGAACGGGACAAACCGTAAATGTTGCAACGCCTGCCATCACGAGTCAATATTTCGTTGTGCTAACACCTTACACAGGTTATGGTTGCCCTGACACGCTTGCTACGACAATTTCCGTTTCGAGCCTGAATGTAAAAGCCACCAACGACACTTTTGTTTGTAACGGAAACAGCATACAACTGAGAGCAGGAGCTACAGGAACTTCAACATCTTTCAATTATTCATGGACACCTTCCACGGGTTTAAGTTGTACCAATTGTGCAAATCCTTCCGCAAATCCTTCTGTAAACACAACCTATTTTCTAACAGTAACCGACGGAAATAATTGTATCAAAAAAGACACTGTAAAACTGGAAGTTGGACCAATTGCAATTGCAACATCGGGCAATGTTTCCTGCTACAATGGCAATAATGGAAACGCTTCTGTTGCTGCCACACAAGGACGTTTACCTTATACTTATACCTGGACAACCACACCCATACAAAACACAAACAGCATAAACAATCTGTCAGCAGGAGCCTACAATGTTTTTGTAACTGACGCGAATGGCTGCACCGATACGGCTTCGGTTTTGATAGCGCAACCACCGCCTGTGCTTGCAACAATCAATCATACAAATGTGAGTTGTTTTGGAGGAAATAACGCAACTGCAACAGTGATTGCGAGTGGCGGTACTCCACCTTATTCTTACAGTTGGAATACATTTCCGGTGCAAACAACTGCTGCAATTTCTAACCTAAGTGCAGGAATTTTTATAGCTACAGTAACTGACAGTAAAGGGTGCATAGCGTTGGATACTGTAGTTATCACTCAGCCTACAGTATTAAATGCGACCATAGCCAGCGCGACCAATGTTAGCTGCAACGGCGGGAGCAATGGAAGTGCTACTACAGGCGTGTCGGGTGGTACAACTCCTTACTCGTATGCCTGGAATACATTGCCCCAGCAAACCTCTCTCGCAGCTACAGGACTTGCTGCTGGAACTTATATAGTCACCGTGACTGATAGCAATGGTTGTTCAGATACTGGGCACGTTCTCATCGCACAACCACCAACGTTAGTGGCTTCGGTTATCGCAACAAATGTTGATTGCTTTGGCAATGCAAGCGGTAGCGCTACAGTTTTTCCCACGGGAGGAACTACACCTTATTTCTATACCTGGAATACTTCACCCACACAAACAACAGTTACTGCCACAAATCTTTTTTCTGGAACTTACTATGTAACCATTGCAGATAGCAACGGATGTACAACCATAGATACCACAACAATTATTCAACCTTCTGCGCCGCTAAATGCAAGTATTTCTTCCGTTATCCAGCCTTTATGCTACGGAGGCAACAATGGAAGTGCATCAGCTTTTGCTACAGGTGGTACGCTGCCTTATTCTTATACATGGAATACAACTCCTTTGCAGACTACAGCAACGGCGGTTAACCTTTCTCTGGGATCATACACTGTTGTTGTGTCTGATAATAAAGGTTGCTTAGATAGCATTGTTGCAACTGTACTTCAGCCCGATAGTCTTTCTCTCACACTTAAAACCAGTGATGTAAATTGCTTTGGAGGGAACACCGGATCCGCCACTGTTAGTGTAGCTGGCGGAACATCCCCTTACACCTACTTGTGGAATACTTCACCACCGCAAACTGCATCAGCAGTCAACAATCTTATTTCAACAATTTATGGACTAACAGTTACCGATTACAATGGTTGTATAAAAAGCACCTCCGTGAACATTGCCCAACCGACAATTTTAAACGTAACAATAAACAATGCAACAAATGTTAGTTGTAATGGAGGAAACAACGGAAGTGCATCAGCAATCGTAACAGCGGGCACCGCACCTTACACTTATACATGGAACACTCTGCCTGCACAGAATACACAGATCGCAAACAATCTGGCGGCAGGCATTTACATTCTTACTGTTACCGATGCTAAAGGATGTATAGCCACAGACACTGTTATCATTACTCAGCCACAAGCGTTAACGGCTAATATTTCAAGTACACCTGTTTTATGCTTCGGAACAAATACGGGCAGTGCTTCAGTTACTGCTTCGGGCGGTATGTCTCCTTACAGTTATTCATGGAATACGACACCCATTCAAACTACGGCCGTTGCAGGAAATTTGACAGCAGGAAATTACTCCATAACCATTACAGATAATCTTGGCTGCACAGCGGGTGCAAATATTTCCGTTGTGCAACCTTCGCAACTTTCTGCAACAATAGCAAGCATAACGAATGTAAGTTGTAATGGCGGCAGTAACGGAAGTGCTATGGCTTCAGTAAGCGGAGGAACGCCGGGTTACTCTTATTCCTGGAATACAACTCCTGCTCAAAATACACCTGTAGCAACAGGCTTGTCCGCAGGAAATTATATTGTAACCGCAACCGATAGCAAAGGTTGTACAGACACAGCTTCCGTCACTATTGTTCAGCCAACTATATTATCTGCATCTCTCAACTCAACCGGTACCACGTGCTTTGGTGGAAGTAATGGAAGTGCAACAATCAGTGCATCGGGCGGCACCATTCCGTACACATATTCCTGGAATACAACTCCTCCTCAAACGGGCGTAACTGCTACTAATCTTTCAGCAGGAAATTATACTGCAACCATTACCGATAGTAAAGGATGTACAACTAACGCAAATGTATCAGTAGCACAACCAACCCAACTGATTGCAAGCATATCGGGCAAGACAGACATTACGTGCTTTGGATTGAACAACGGAACGGCAAATGCAATAGCCAACGGCGGCACACCTCCCCATGTTTTCGCATGGAATACCACACCGATTCAGAATGTAAGTAATGCTACGGGTTTATCGCAGGGAACATTCAACGTAACTGTGACCGACAATAATGGATGCAGTGCTATAACCAACGTGACCATAAATAATGCTCCGCCCATCATTGTGACGATGAATAATGTAACCGCAAGCAAATGTTTTGGCGGTAATGATGGAAGTGCAACTGTTAGCGTTACGGGTGGTGCTCAACCCTACTCTTTCTCGTGGAATACTTCACCCGTACAAACCACCGCGACAGCCAGCAATCTCGCAGCAGGAAGTTATATAGTTACGGTTACGGATAGTAATGGCTGCACGAAAAAGGATACGGTTCAAATTAACCAACCTTCTGACCTAATTGTGAACCCAGGATTTAAACCTACCTGCATTGGAATGTCAGAAGGCATTGCATATTCCTCCGTCACCGGAGGATTACCTCCATATAGCTTGTCATGGAGTAACGGACAATTAACTGATACAATTAAGCAACTACCTGCCGGAAATTATTCAGTTACTGTTACCGATGCAAATAACTGTAGTAAGAATGCCAATGTTGTTATTCCAAACCACCAAAGCCCGATAGTGAATGCAGGAAATGATAAAAAACTTTGTAGGGGTTCAAGCGTTCAATTGCAAGCTACAGGTGCAACAAATTATTATTGGCAACCCCCAACCGGATTGTCCTGTACGAATTGTGCAAATCCATTCGTTCAGGTTAATTCAGACATTTCTTACACTGTTGTCGGCACCAATGAATACAACTGTTCCGACACCGATGATATAAGTATTACGGTGGCAAATCGCGTACCCACATCAGTGGGCGAACAAATTGAGATTTGCGAAGGCGAAGAAGCAAACTTATTTGCATCGGGCGGCATTGCTTATTACTGGACTCCCTCCATTAATCTTAGCAACAATGAAATCCCAAATCCTACAGCGCGTCCGGCTGTAACTACAAGTTATAAGGTGGTAATAACAGAGAATGAATGCTATAAGGATACACTTGAACAGATGGTAATTGTTCATCCGCTTCCTACTATAAATCTTGGCACAGACATAAATGCGATTGCGGGTGCGCAAATGGAACTTAATGCGCAAACCACAAATGCGACAAGTATAATCTGGACACCACCGATCAACCTTAATTGCTCTGATTGTTTTAACCCAATAGCCACTTTCCTTGAAACGATCACATACGTAGCCACGGTTACCAACGAACTGGGATGTCAGGCATCCGACAAGATCAATATCACGGTTGGCTGCGACAACTCAGCCTTGTTCATTCCAAACACATTTACCCCAAATGGAGATGGAAATAATGATGCTTTCTTTGCGTCAGGCAAAGGCATTGCCATTCTGAAAAAGTTTATCATTTACAATCGCTGGGGACAAAGGGTTTTTGAAGCAATAAATATTCCACCCAATGACGAAAGACTCGGTTGGGATGGAACGTTCAAGAATGACCGCCTGCCGACCGATGTATTCGTGTATATGATTGAAGCAGCTTGCACAACAGGAGAAACAATAACGCTAAAAGGGGATGTGACTTTACTTCGATGACCTAAATGAAAACGAAGCTGCAAGACTGCTTCGACATAGTGGGCAAAAATAGTTGGCAAAAATGGCTGTAATTCTTTACGGTCTTGGCTTGCAAGGTGTTTCATTGAAAATGGTTTCAATAAAACACTTTTGTTTTTTTAAGAAAAAAACCGTCTTAAATGCCCTGTTTGTACATCTGAAAAAGCTCAAAAATGAAGTCTTCATTATAGCTTGGATCTTTGAAAACTTAATCGTCAAAACGAGGACCGTAAATCCGTTGTGATTTGCTTTCAACTTCTCTCACCGGCTCTGCCAGTAATCTTTTCAGTAGCTTAGGTCTTTGACAACCGATAAAGTGAAAACCACGTAGTTCACCTTGTTGTGATTTGCTTTCAACTTCTCTCACTGGCTCTGCCAGTAATCTTTTCAGTAGCTTAGGTCTTTGACAACTCTCGAATACGCGAAGACAAACAATGATGTTGTGATTTGCTTTCAATCTTTTCAGTAGCTTAGGTCTTTGACAACAAACGAATGGGAAGAAGATATGCAACCATTGTTGTGATTTGCTTTCAATCTTTTCAGTAGCTTAGGTCTTTGACAACCCACTCTATATGAGCACTTGGTTTATCTATGTTGTGATTTGCTTTCAATCTTTTCAGTAGCTTAGGTCTTTGACAACCTGACGGCTTCACGGCGGGAAATGCAATTTGTTGTGATTTGCTTTCAATCTTTTCAGTAGCTTAGGTCTTTGACAACCACTCACGTCCGGCGTATTGCCGAAGAATGGTTGTGATTTGCTTTCAATCTTTTCAGTAGCTTAGGTCTTTGACAACTATCTGGCGTGCCGAAAGTCAAAAAAACGGGTTGTGATTTGCTTTCAATCTTTTCAGTAGCTTAGGTCTTTGACAACCAAACGAAACACTAAAATTAGTGCCAAACGTTGTGATTTGCTTTCAATCTTTTCAGTAGCTTAGGTCTTTGACAACTGGACGTGGAACACAGAGCCTTTACTTCTAGTTGTGATTTGCTTTCAATCTTTTCAGTAGCTTAGGTTCTTTGACAACAACCTATGCACAATATATAGCTTTTCAAAAGTTGTGATTTGCTTTCAATCTTTTCAGTAGCTTAGGTCTTTGACAACTTGGCGAGATATATAGCGAAGATGGCGAGTGTTGTGATTTGCTTTCAATCTTTTCAGTAGCTTAGGTCTTTGACAACTTTAAGAGAATTTGAAATGGTGCTGCGGTCGTTGTGATTTGCTTTCAATCTTTTCAGTAGCTTAGGTCTTTGACAACGATCATATACCGCACCTTCCATCGTGTTGGTTGTGATTTGCTTTCAATCTTTTCAGTAGCTTAGGTCTTTGACAACGCTATCACCTGACGCAAGATGCGGCTATTGTTGTGATTTGCTTTCAATCTTTTCAGTAGCTTAGGTCTTTGACAACATTAAAACTATGAAGGCACTTGCTTTGTTGTTGTGATTTGCTTTCAATCTTTTCAGTAGCTTAGGTCTTTGACAACCAAGGAATGAACAACACCTCATGGTTACAAGTTGTGATTTGCTTTCAATCTTTTCAGTAGCTTAGGTCTTTGACAACACAGGCTTCAACGTGTATATGTTGTCGTCCGTTGTGATTTGCTTTCAATCTTTTCAGTAGCTTAGGTCTTTGACAACGATACCGGCAATCTGTTCTACGTCACGCCCGTTGTGATTTGCTTTCAATCTTTTCAGTAGCTTAGGTCTTTGACAACGTCATTTCATAACTGACCCTATAGACCACGGTTGTGATTTGCTTTCAATCTTTTCAGTAGCTTAGGTCTTTGACAACGGGTAAATTTGTACCTCTTTTAGATACATAGTTGTGATTTGCTTTCAATCTTTTCAGTAGCTTAGGTCTTTGACAACAAAGCTACCCACAAGCGCAATGGCTACCGGTTGTGATTTGCTTTCAATCTTTTCAGTAGCTTAGGTCTTTGACAACCCCCAATCCTCAACCCTCAACCCTATCAAGTTGTGATTTGCTTTCAATCTTTTCAGTAGCTTAGGTCTTTGACAACGACTACCAACACAGCAACAATTATTCAGTTGTTGTGATTTGCTTTCAATCTTTTCAGTAGCTTAGGTCTTTGACAACGTAAATGCCTCGCGCATTCATGTGTTCCCCGTTGTGATTTGCTTTCAATCTTTTCAGTAGCTTAGGTCTTTGACAACAACGTCTCAAGCATCTATACTACAAACATTGTTGTGATTTGCTTTCAATCTTTTCAGTAGCTTAGGTCTTTGACAACACGCGGGCATTTATATGCCATCAGTTTGCAGTTGTGATTTGCTTTCAATCTTTTCAGTAGCTTAGGTCTTTGACAACCAGTATGGCTAACTGATACCTGATGATGAGTTGTGATTTGCTTTCAATCTTTTCAGTAGCTTAGGTCTTTGACAACTCCGCCAGTATTTTCCCCTTGTCAACGAAAGTTGTGATTTGCTTTCAATCTTTTCAGTAGCTTAGGTCTTTGACAACCTGGAGATGGTGCTCGTTACACCAGCGTTGGTTGTGATTTGCTTTCAATCTTTTCAGTAGCTTAGGTCTTTGACAACTGCTTCAACGAATCCTTGGTTAACGGAGTAGTTGTGATTTGCTTTCAATCTTTTCAGTAGCTTAGGTCTTTGACAACGCATTCCTACAGATAGGCGATGCAGACAGGTTGTGATTTGCTTTCAATCTTTTCAGTAGCTTAGGTCTTTGACAACCGATTTCGGTTGCAAGAGTCAAAACCGATGGTTGTGATTTGCTTTCAATCTTTTCAGTAGCTTAGGTCTTTGACAACAGATATGCTGAAAAATCGCTACTACAAAGGGTTTCAGCCATGTTACTGAATTTAAAAAAACGGACAACAACCAGTCCGTTTTTTTATTTTAAAGACGCTTTTACCATTCAACTTTCCCAAAATTTGGAACTTTGGAAAAGGTTTACTTTAAAAAAGTTCCAACTGCTGTATCGTGTCTGGCACTTCCACTTGCTCTTGTCCCCGAAAAATTTCCATCATGCCAAACTGCTTATCTGTAATACACATAATGCCTACATGACCCTTGGGTGGAAGTATTTTTTTTACACGTTTAATATGCACTTCAGAATTCTCACGGCTGCTGCAATGCCGCAGGTACATACTGAACTGAAACATCTGAAAACCGTCTGCCAGCATTTTCTTTCGAAACTGTGTATAGTTCTTCCTGTCTGTTTTTGTTTCAGTTGGCAAATCGAACATCACAAGCACCCACATAATACGATAGGCGTTAAGTGCCTCCCCCCAGCCTCCTCCGAACGAGGGGGCGTATTGAAGACTATGAAAAGAATCTATTCTCATTGCAGTTGTGGATACAACAGCTTTTTTGTCTTTCCTTCAAAGCATCGGGCAAGACTGGCTGTTGTTCGCTGCACGGCATTCATTAGCGGGCTTCTTTCACCATCTATTATTACATCCATTGCAGGAATGCCAAGCAGTTCTTTTTTCATGCTGGGTGTCATGTCCAGAAACTTTCCATTCATGCTCACAATACCGCACACTACTTTGTCCACAAACGGACGATACGGCTCCATAATATCATCTGCAAGGCAATAAGCATTGTATTGGTTTCGGTGAAAAATACCGAGCGTAGGCAGCAAACCCGAGCCTACAATGTTTCGAGCTACCAGCGCACGGAGAATAGCATAGCCATAGTTGAGCAGGTTGTTGGGTGGATCACCTTCTCTGTGTCTTGTAAAACTGAGAAACTCAGGAAAAATGTTTTTCCAATAATAAGCTGCTGCTTTTGCTTCATGATTGCCGCTATCGCCGCTTTTCACTTCCCGCGCATATCGCTCCAGTAGTTTAGCCCGACCCTCTCCGACGGGAAGGGAGGTGTTATGTTTACGTATCTCCTGTTGCAAGAGGATAGCCTGGTTGGCAATTTTTGCAGACACTGTTTGCTGCCACAGTTGTTTTTTTAAAGGAACGGAAGCCTCTACCTGCGTTTTAAACTTTTGACTTTGCAAACTGTTGCCATCAAGGTTTAGCATTAGTCCGGTGGGATGATGAGTGTGATTGCAGGTTATAACAGCAACATTATTTTCCAGCAGTTTTGCCATCAGTGCCTGCGTGATGGTGATCTGCTGGTGATCGAGAATTACTAAACCAATGTCCTCAATGGGCGTGTGTTTCGTTTCGGCGATTAGTCTCACACCTTTTTCTTCGGGCAGTTCTATTACCATCTGCTCGTTTGTAGTTTTCAGATAGGCTGGATTGCCGAAGTAGAGTGTGCGTTTGATCATGGTGCTTCTGTTTTATTCAAAACACTCTTCACCTTTAGCTTCTATTTCCCCTAGAATGTTCAGCCGAACCTTTATTCCGTTTAAGCTTTCGGATAATTTCAAAAATTTGCCATTGGCAGCGTACTTATCTTTAGATGTTTTCATTTTTTTATGAGGTTCAACCTTTATCACAGCATAACCCTCTCCAGTGGGATTATATCCTAATTCGTTTATTCTGTAGAGTTTTGAGCTTATCATTAGCGTATCGCTCCAATCTACTTTTTCAAACTCGTCTTCTTTATCACCCAAAAAAATCAAGTCACCCTTTTTTAACCATTGACAATGCTTACAAAGCGTTAAATCTTCAATCTCATCACTAAACAACTTCTCGTTTTGCCGTTTTGATTTGGTTGCGTCCCAGAACGAAAGCAATCTGAAATCTTTCACTGGCTTTCGTCTTTTCCCCTTCTTGTCAAACTGCTCCTTTTCATAAAACACCATTAAAAAATTTCCACCCTTATCTGCGTACTTCCTTGCAGAAATTTCTACTACACTCCGCGCGTTCTGGTACCGAGTCCTAACACTTTTTATAACTGGTAATGATTTCCCTTTTCTACTTTTCGTTTTATCCTCATTGGCAGTAGGTGTATAAAGAGGAAACAACCTCATTGCCTTTTCTGAAAAGGGCTTTAGTTTGTTACCTTTCTCATCTTCCAGCCCAGCAATAACATCCAGCCTATTTCGAAGAACTTGTTTTTTGCTTGGCTCATATACATCCCTTTCTATAGCTTCCTTAGACTCAAAAAGATAAGCCTCTGTGCTTCCATTCTTACTCAATAAAGGACTTCGACTTACGTACACATTTCTCTTTGAAAAGCCTTGATTTTGTGGCTGCTTTAGCTTACCGTAGAAAGTCTCCTTATGCAAAGAACCTTGTGGAGCATATGTAACATCTTCTATAATTCCGCTTTTCGTTTTTATTCTGTTCTTCCGCTTTTTGATCAACGCTTGTTTTTCAGAATGACTTACAAGAATGTTTGATATGAATTGTTTGAGCTGTTCGTAGTCAAACCGTCTTAAAATTTTATCCCTGTTTTGTAAATCATTTTCTTCACGTACAGCATTGTATGTACTCATCAACTTAACTATAGCTGGGGAACAACATGAAGTGATAAATGCATCAACCGCATGATGTCGGTGGTCGCTTCGATCCTTCTTTCCCGATTTATTTCGGAACTCTTCGAACGCTTTAATTTCCTTTTCCCAATAGGTTAAGTCGTTGTTTGTCTCCTGGAGATAAGTTGCTTTATCAATGTCACTGTTTAAAGCATCTACACGCCTGAAGTCAGAAGACTCTACTTTTTTACTGTACCAGTTTAAAAAATCCCTTTTGATGCCATTATATTCTTTATAGAATTCATCGATATTTACGCCTGTTTCTTCTTCATAACGGATCTTATCTAACAGGGCTGACAATGACCAATCATAAGACCTCAGTTGAAATGTGGCTGCTCCATTCGTAAACTGAACATTTTTGCAAATCTCCTGCATCTTTTTCACTGCATACCTTGCGATATATGAGGTATTACTAAGCTGGCTGTTCGAAAATTCCTGTACACTTTTTATATCATCTGCAAGGAATAGCATAAGCTTACTGTCGGCAAACCCGTGATATTTGCTATTCATTCGACTCCTAAACTCTTTTAATTTTTCTTTACCCAACTTGGAAATAAACTCCAACGGTGTCTTACTTCCCTTAAGCACGTTCGTTGCTCGATAGGTAAGCGTTTTATTGTTAAAGGAATCATCAAGGCTTCTACTTAAAGGGATGATATGTTCAATCTCTACCTCGGGGCTAAAGCAATCTGTGAAATTGATAACCGCCCCTGTGTATGGACATCTTCTGCCACACTCAAGCCACAATTTGTGCTTGAGCCTATCCTCTTGCTTAATAATTTTCGAAAATGCTTTGAACCCTGAAATGAAAACCTCATCGTCTTCATTCATGTTCATCTGCAGCCATAGCTCATACTTTGCAACAATGGAATTGTATTTGTAGATGTCTCTTTTAAAGCCAAGCTTATCTTTGTTCTTTGTCAGAAATGCTGCATACTGCTCTCTAAGTTTATCCTTCTCGGCATTTTTTCTCCGTTCGCTTTCTCGTTCCTGCCGCGGCTTTCTCAATGCGCGAGTAGATTCAATCCTTATTTCAAAGGTCTCTCTATTTATTTCATGGCGATACTTTTCCAAAACTGCGTTAACTAGCTTAATCGTTTTTGATAAAGCTCTCTCCACAACAGGATTGCGCAGTTCCTGATATGCAAGCTGAGATATTTTTTCTTTTATCTGTACCTTAAGCCCAACTGTGTTATCATAATTTACATATCCTCTTCCTGCTGCCTTTAAAGCCTCATATTCATTCAGTCCTTTTCGCATGAAGGGCAGTATTGCTTTCAACACCTTACTTGAATACGATCCGTAATCAGGTTGCAGTCCTTTTTCAATAAGTGCGCTTGCTTGTTCAACCTTAAGCTTCCATTTGTCAGTCAAAATACTTAGCAGCCAAACATCTTCTTTAAACAAACCGTCCTTCGCTTGATGCAGTACATTCCACAAAAGGAACAATCTATTTTCCTCTACCTGACTTTCAGTTTCCTTGTTGATGTTCTCTATCCTCGTTATTTTTTCATTTAGAAATTGTGTAAAGGTTTCTTCTCCCAGAGCTTCTTTGAAGCTTGAATAAGTAATGTTTCCAGCTATTTTGTTGACATTCTTATCATCACCGTCAACATCTTCATCTGCTTTATCGATAAAGAACGTATAACCCTCATGATTCTCAACCAAGCCATTTTGATACAACAACTTACTCATCCATTGTACATCTTCTTGACTATTCTTTCCCGGCTTTGAAAGGTTTAGTTCTTTATTCTGCATTAAATAGTCGGCAATTACCGGGAACCACCCTGTCTTTAATGGCTTATTATAAACCTCTTCGGAACTACTTGAATAGCATATTTGATGAAGTTTTTGCCAAATTCGAAACTCCTGAAACAATGGATGGCTCTTTGGACAAGCCTTTTTTGACTTCTTTTTCCATTTTCTTTTTTGCACAATTTTTTCTGTATCTCCCCCAATGACTTTTTCATTCATTACATAATATTCTCCCCGTTCGAATTGACACGTTGAGACAAATTTCTTCTGCGACTTCAAAGGACGTTGATAGTAAATGCAGTATTCACGGATGTGCCAGTAGTTTGTTTTCCGAAATTCTTTCAGTGCTTTAATCCTTTCGGTATGTGGAAGAGAAAGAATTGCATCATACTCTTCCTTACTTCCTGTAAATATCTCTGGCTTCTCCTCTTTGTAAGCTTCCTTCTGTGCTTTCCATATCAAATCAAATTCATGTAGGTACATATCGCGCAACGTGTATCGTCCATGATGTCTTCTAATGCCATTGCTATTAAAAAGGACAAACTCACCTGTTTCTTTATTTAGGGCTCTTTCATCAACAGGTTCGTTTGGGTTGTGCCATTTGTTCTCATCATACCATTCTTTGGCTTTTTCGTGCATTTTGAAAAAATACTCCCCTATTGTTCTTGCGCCACTTTCATCAATTAGCTTTTGAAGATTCGCTATGCCTTTTTTTACTTCTCCTGTTTCTTTGTCCTCTTTTTGATTTTTTCTATTGCTTTTGAATCCTCTGTATTTGTTTAAAAGCATGAAAATTCTACCGATTTCGTCTAAAGGGATTTTTGAGTTGATGGCTTCCGATCGAAGCTTGTAGAGAAGGTATGATTGTCCTCTTTCATGATTTTGAATCTGCTCTTTTTCTTCAGAACTCAAAGGCTTGAACAGTTTTGAATAATCTGGCAGCATCCCAAGTCTCTCAAGAATGTCTTTCAGATTCTTCCTCCTTAATTTAAAACGGTAACGCAATCTACTTGCCCCTCTGTACTTTCTCCGTTGCTCGTTCTTTGTAGTTTCTTTATTACTTTTGTCATCTACTATCGTCCCAATCGGGAAAACGTGTACACCAGATTTCACCATCTCTATAGTTCCGTCTTCGAACTCCTTTATCAAGAACCATCCGAGAGAATTGGTTCCAATATCTAAACCAAGAACATGTTTAAATTTCATTTGGCAATATTTTGAGGTTCATTATCTTTATGTCCGAAAGCTTATCACAACAAGGATAATTCCTTAGGCGATTAAGCCCTGCCCTTGGTTATCCCGGGGCTTTTTTATTTATTGTTGATATTCAAAGCGGCGCAAGTCGCTTTTTTCATTTCTCAATATCCAAAAAATAATCTCTATTGTCAAGTGATACTGAAATTAAAAGGAATCCTCTGCCAGGTCAGGTCGGCTTTAGTTTTAAAAAAAACAGCGCTCACGCGCTGCATCATTTCAACTATCCATTTTCAATTCCTTACTCGTGATGTATAACAATCCGGTCGTTTATTCCCGATAGCCCACTACCTGAAATATCCTGGGCATGGAGATGATTGAGTCCTTATCTTCTGTGAAACGCTGCAAGTCCTCAAGCAGTTCATTTACTTCAGCTTCCGTGGCTATCTTTTGGGCAACAACTGTTCGTCTAATCTTGTCCAAAGTATAGAACGCCATCCATTTTCCTTCACCCGAAAGAAATGCGGGTTGAATGACGTTGAAAGTCACTTTGTTTAGACCAACATCTTTCATCATTTTGTAGAGCGACAAACCAATGTTAGCATTGTGTCCGTTGTTGTTTGCTGCTTTGGTGAAAAGATTCACGTAAGCGCTAAAACTCCTTCGTTGCGGGTAGCAATAATGCCCTGAGAAATCTATATCCTCGATGATAACTGCACCGCCTGGTTTTACGGCTGCTGCCATTGCATGCAATACTATTTCCGGTTGGGTAAGGTGCGACAATAGGAACCGGGAATAGGCAATATCGTATTGATGTTTCTGCTCAAGATCATAGGCGCTCATTGAGTGGAAGGTGACATGCTTAACGCCTGATTGCGCTGCATCTGCACGGGCAAGCCCAATGATTGTTTCATCAAAATCTATGGCTGTAACTCTGCCTTGTTTGCCTACAAGTGCTGCGGTCATCAGCGCAACATGTCCACCACCGCAACCCACATCCAAAAAGCTTTTACCTTTCAGGTTGCCGTGAGACTGAATAAGTTTCTTCGTGCTTTCTTCAAGTATCCGAGCCAGAACATTAAGCCGTTCCTTGCCTTCCGCGCCACCCGCTATGATATATGAATTTGTATGGCTCATTGCAGCGTTTCAAAAATAATATTTTCGGAATCAAGGAGAGATGGAAACCGAAGGCATGATGAAAAAAAGCCTTGACAGCCCACAAAAAAGCCTCAACTTTCGCTGAGGCATTTTGTATTTGTGTCGGGAAGACAGGATTCGAACCTGCGACCCCCTGGTCCCAAACCAGATGCGCTACCGGCCTGCGCTACTTCCCGAATTTCCGGCGGTGAGGGGGGGATTCGAACCCCCGGTACAGTTTAACCCGTACGACAGTTTAGCAAACTATTGGTTTCAGCCACTCACCCACCTCACCAGTAATTCTACAAGCATTGCCTGTAGCCATTTTCAAGAATTTTCACCCTATTATTAAGGGACTGCAAAGATAGTTTTCCTGCAGATAATTCAAAATAATTTTTCGTCTTTCTTAAATGCTTGCGAGTTGTACTTTCTGCTGTAATTCAAGGAGATGCTCCTTATATTCTGTATCTGTATCCATCAGGTTTACTACCGTTTGGCAAGAGTGGATAACAGTGGTATGATCGAACCCGCCAAAGTGCTCGCCAATGTTTTTCAACGAACTCTTGGTAAATTTTTTGGCGAGATACATAGTGATTTGTCGCGCTTGCACTACCTCGCGTTTACGTGTCTTTGCCAGCAAACGATCATACGGAAGGTGGAAATATTCGCAAACCATTTTCTGAATACTTTCTATGGTGACTTCGCGGGCGGCAGTCTTCACAAAATTCTTCATCACCCGCTTCGCAAGATCTATGTCTATTTCCTTTCTGTTGAGCGTTGCCTGTGCAAACAAAGCAATCAATGCGCCTTCAAGTTCCCGCACATTTGTCTGCACATTGTAGGCTACATATTTCACCACTTCTTCAGGAATTTCCAAACCTTCCTGCTTCATTTTTACATGCAAAATGTGCTGGCGTGTTTCAAAATCAGGTGCCTGAATATCCGCATTCAATCCCCAGCGAAACCGACTAAGTAAACGCTCCTGCATACCCTCCATATCTTTTGGTGGTGTATCGCTGGTGAGGATTATTTGCTTGCCACTTTGATGCAGGTGATTGAAAATGGCAAAGAACACATCCTGCGTTTTTGTAGCAGGAACAAACAGATGAATATCGTCGAGAATCAGTACGTCTATTAATTGATAGAAGTGAATGAAATCATTGACCTCATTATTTCTTGAATGATCTATAAATTGGTTGATAAATTTTTCCGCACTTACATAAAGGACAGCTTTATTTGGATGCAAACGCCGCACTTCATTGCCTATTGCCTGCACTAAATGCGTTTTGCCCCAGCCTACTCCACCAAATACTACCAACGGATTGAAAGAAGTTGCACCGGGCTTTTGCGCTACATGCAAACCGGCAGAACGAGCTACGCGATTGCAATCTCCTTCCACATAGTTATCAAACAGATAGTTAGCATTAAGCTGAGGATCAATTTGCATTCTCTTTAAACCAGGAATGGCGTAAGGAGTTTTTATGTTGGTAGGATCGTCCCATTTTAGCGGCATATCTACATAGTTGCTGTCTTTCGACGGCTTTGTGTGATTGCTCGCGGGCATATTGATAGATGCGGGGTTGCGCTGCGATGTGCTGCTCTCCATCAGAATACGGTACTCCAATTTTCCCTCACGCCCTAAAATTCTTTTTATTGTTTTGCCAAGTAGTTCTACATAATGTTCTTCAAGCCATTCGTAAAAAAACTGGCTGGGCACTTGCAATGTAAGAACAGCTCCGGTAAGTGCAGCAGCTCTGATTGGTTCGAACCAGGTTTGATAAGTACGCCAATTGATATTATCCTTTATGATGCTCAAACATTTGTTCCAAACAGCTTCTGCTTCGTTGATTGAATTAGATGTATTGTAGAGATGGTTATCCATGTTTTGGTTACTCGTTCATCAAGTTAATACCAATTTTTCATTAATCCCGAAAAGTATGGAGGTGACAATTTTATTACCCGCATTCGACTATAAAATCCGGGCACGCCACTCACTACATTTTCCGTAAAATATTATTTGTTCCGACGCCTCAAAACCTTTATCAGCACAGTGTTTGGTAGTTTCTGTTATTGCGTTAACAGGAAGACGAAATTGCCAACATTTTGTTGAAAAAAAAAATCGTTAGCCCCTTGTTTGTTTCCTGATAATTACAGATTGTGCGTTGGAAAGTTTGGAGCTTTTTTTGCTATCGAGAATGAAATCTAACCGACCCAAACGCAGCCCTGCCCATCCCACTTGATTGACTACTACTTCATTGCCTGCTCTGTTTTTCATTACAGTTGGTGTGTCTAAAAAAGTGTGTGTGTGCCCACCAATTATCAGATCAATATGCTCCGTTTCTTTTGCAAGAATAAGGTCGCTCACCTTGTTATAATTATATTCATAGCCAAGATGAGAGAGACAAATAACGATTTCGCATTTTTCCTTTTTCTTTAGTCTTTCTGCTGTGCGATTTGCAATTTGTATGGGTTCCAGGTATTTTGTTTTACCAAAAGCATCTTCCGGTACCAAGCCTTTCAGTTGAATACCAAGTCCGAAAATCCCTACTTTGATATCGCCTTTTTTTATGGTTGTGTAAGGCCGTGTTTTCCCTTCCAAAACTGTTTCAGTAAAATCATAATTGGCGGTGAGTACGGGAAACTTCGCGTGAACTAATTGCGCTGCAAATCCTTCCACACCTGCATCAAAATCGTGATTGCCCATAGTAACCGCATCGTAGCTCATCATGCTCAGCGCTTTCATTTCAGCTTCACCTTTATATAAATTGAAGTAAGGCGTTCCCTGAAAAATGTCACCGGCATCAAGCAGTAAGACATGTTCCACTTCGCTTCTGATCTTATTGATAAGCGCCGCGCGTGCGGCTACACCACCTTGCCCCTCATGCTTGCCACCATCCATTGGAAAAGCTTCCAACCTGCTATGTACGTCGTTGGTATGAAGTATTGTGATTCGCTTTACGCTTTCCCCAGCAAAGCTTTCAAAAGGAAAACCTCCTGCAATCATCAGTCCGCAACCTGTTGCACTTTTTTTCAAGAAGCTTCTTCTATTCAGCATACTGTATTCTGTTTTCAAGGTTAGGATGAAGGGGCTTGTTTTGTTTTTCCAATTCCATTACATACTCAATCATGGCATCGCGCACAAAAATCGTTGTGAATCGTTTTCGCAATGGTGAAAGAAAATCACAGTTGTCGCCGCCACGCGCTATGTAATCGCTCATTGCAATTTTGTAAACGATATGGTCGTTTATGGGCGATCCATTTATCAGAATATTGGTTGCTTCTTTATCTTTAATTACGTAGCTAATGCCACTTATCGGCCAACCTTTATACCGCACCATGTGATTGCAAAATTGCTTAAGCACTTCACCCGGCACATCCACTATAGTAAGCATATTGTCGAAAGGCATCAATTCATACATCTTACCTCTTGTAAGTATTCCGGGAGCTATATAACTAAGACGAATTCCTCCATAATTCATAACCGACCCAACAACTTTATTGTCTATTTTTTTTGCAGCGACCATTTGTGCATCAGCCATAAAATTGCCGAGCGTACTTTCAGGCTGTGCTTTAGTAAGTGGAATATCGGTGCGCCCCAATATTGTTTGCATCTGCGTATCAACCCCAATTTTATAAGGCGCTAACATCTTTACAATTGCGCTGTCAACCGGGTCAGTTTTACTAACCGTATAAAGCTGAGTGGAGCGCTCTTGTATATACAAAGGCTTGTGGCATCCTGTTGCTATCAAAAAGCAAAACAGAATTAAGAATTGTAAAGGCTGCAATAATTTCATAAAAGGCGGGCTGATGAGTTGTTGCGGTTGTTATCGTCATAAAGTTAAGCTTCTACGAAACAGCTTTTAATCAATCCGATCCGTTATTTTCCAAGTTATATTTTTAGGCTATGGCAAAGCTGTCACCAAAGCATATCATTAGGAAAGGAATCATTTCGCCAATCAAGGAATTTATTCACGACAGTCGTTCGGTGGGCATCACGCTCATTTGTTGCACTGTAGTTTCTATTATCATTTCAAATTCTGCATGGGGAGAAAATTATTTACATTTTTGGGAAAGGGAAATTTTCCAACCGTCTGCAACGCTTCATCTTCCTCATAGCGTGCTTCATTTAATAAACGACGGCTTAATGACTGTCTTCTTTTTCCTGGTAGGCCTCGAAATAAAAAGGGAATTACTGGTGGGAGAACTGGCAAGTTTTAAAAAATCTATGCTACCCATTTTTGGCGCCATAGGCGGAATGGTAGTTCCTGCATTTCTATTTTTACTATGGTGTGGCGGAACTGAATATGCAAGAGGCTGGGGAATACCTATGGCTACCGACATTGCTTTTTCTTTGGGTATTCTCTCGCTACTTGGTAAAAGAGCGCCACTATCATTACGCATTTTTCTAACAGCGCTCGCCATTATTGATGACCTTGGGGGAATTCTTACTATCGCCATTTTTTATGCCGGAAATATTCAGTGGAATTATTTGCTGTTTGCAGCAGGACTACTCGTGTTGCTCACACTTTTAAATGTTTTAAAATTCAGACCATATTTTGTTTATTTTTTACTTGGCATCGTTCTCTGGTATTTCATTTTCAACTCCGGCGTTCATGCAACTATTGCCGGAGTGCTACTTGCATTCACCATTCCTCTTCATAAAATTGAAAAGCTGGAACACGCCCTTCACGACCCTGTAAACTTTCTCATCATGCCGCTCTTTGCGCTTGCAAATACTGCAATTGTTTTGCCTGAAACATTCTCTTCCGTTTTCAACTCAATTGTGCATCATGGTATTTTCACAGGGCTTGTGCTGGGAAAACCACTTGGTATTTTCCTGTTTTCTTTTGTGTGTGTAAAATTGGGCATTGGTATATTGCCTACGGGAATAAAATGGAAACAATTGCTTGGCGCGGGAATGATAGCAGGAGTAGGATTTACTATTTCCATTTTCATGTCCACGTTAGCCTTCAGCGATCCTGCTGTGCAAATTGTTGCTAAGGTGGCGGTGATGATCGCCTCACTCATTTCTGCCGTTTTAGGTTTTACTTATTTGCGTTTCACCAAGCACCACCATACCTTCAAATAACTTAGCTTTGTCATTATTGATAAACAGCCAAAAACTACCAATAGTGTCAACAAATACGTGCTACTGGCCATCGAATATTAAACTGCTTCGTCGCAGGCTTGCACTAAATCAGGAAGAACTCGCTGCTGAATTGAATATTTCGCGCTCTAAGCTAAATGCACATGAAAACGGACAGACTGTAAATCCACCCGTAGAAGATTTATTTCGTTTCTCAGACTATTTCCGCATCAGCATAGATGCCTTGTTAAGAACGGATCTTTCTAAACTTAAAGAACAGCAGTTAATAGAACTACAATCGGCAAGTAATGATTTTATAACGGGCAAGAAAATAAAAATACTCGCTACCACTGTTGATGCTGATAATAATGATAACATAGAATTTGTGCCGCAAAAAGCACGGGCGGGTTATCTGGCCGGCTTCAGCGATCCTGAATTTATAAGTAAACTACCGGTCTTTCATTTGCCACATTTGCCCAAGGATAAAAAGTTTCGCATGTTTCCTACTTCCGGCGATTCTATGTATCCCATTCCTGAAAACAGTCTTGTAATCGGAAAGTATTTAGAAGATTGGTTGAGTATAAAAGATGAAACGCCGTGTATTGTTATTACGAAAGATGAAGGAATTGTTTTCAAATTAGTAACCAATTTAATCAGCACCAACAGAACATTTTTGCTTCGTTCACTCAATTCTATTTACCAACCGTATGAGGTAAATGTTGCCGACATTCTGGAAGTTTGGGGGTTTGTGAATTATATCAGCGATAGCCTTCCTCAATCAGAAATTCCCTTGCAGGAAATGTCGCGATCTTTGTACGAGATAAAAGTGGAATTGAAAAAACTGGCGGAAAAGAAATAATGCCCACTCCATTTTCGTTTGCAAAATTGCTCCTGTAGCAAAGCTGTGTATTAGTATTTCACAAACTCCTGAATAAAACTTGTGTTTTCCGATTTAAAGATCATTCTATAAATACCAAACACTAATCCCTTCAAATCTAAATCGAGTTTTTCATTGGGCTTCAGGTCTGCCTGATAATGAATGTAACCACGGCAATCAATCACCCACACCTTACATTCTTCCTGCTCTTTATTTGTGATACTCAACATCTTCTTCCTCCTTTTCACAGCAAGGCTAATATTCCCTGCACTATTTTGTTATTTCTGGTTAAAACAAAAACAATTGTTCCAATCACCAGTTTATTATGCTCTTTAAATGTTAAACTAAAAAACAGCCTTCCAACTTCTCCAACAATCCAACTTTTTCCAACCTTTCCAACTTCTCCAACACTTCCAACTTCTCCAACACTTCCAACTATCTCCAACCCTTCCAACCAAATCAGTATCCCCTCCCTTCTTTCCGTTCCATATAATTCATAAAAGCACGATTGGCTACACGGTTGCCGCCAGGTGTAGGGTAATTTCCGGTAAAATACCAGTCGCCTTTGTTGTTCGGGCAAGCATCATACAGTCCTTCTATTGATTGGTAGATAATATCTACGGTTGCACTCACATCATCAGGACACAACATGAATGCAATCTTTTTGCTGATCTCTTCGGGAGTAAGAGTATCGTAAACTGCTTTTACAAAATTTTGTTCGTTTAGTTTATTATCGGCTTCGGCCTGCAAACAATTTTGGTAAGCTTCTTCCAGAATATTTTGCTTGTTGCGATCTTTCAAAAGCTCTACTGCCGCCTGAAAAGCAATAAAGTCTCCCATCCGGCTCATATCAATTCCATAGCAGTCGGGGTAGCGAATCTGCGGGGCTGAGGAAACAATAACAATGCGCTTAGGCCCAAGCCTGTCGAGCATTTTAATAATACTTTGTTTTAGTGTAGTGCCGCGAACAATGGAATCATCAATCACTACAAGCGTATCAACTCCGCTTCGCACAGTACCGTAAGTAATGTCGTAAACGTGCTGTACCATTTCATCTCTCGAAGCATCTTCGGTAATGAATGTGCGCATCTTCACATCTTTGATGGCTATCTTTTCAATACGCACTCTGCGATGTAGCAATTCTTTCATTTCCTCTTCAGAAAGATTGCGGGTGGTAATTTTCTGAATTTTTGTTTCATTCAGATAATCTTCCAAACCTTTTATCAATCCATAAAAAGCGGTCTCTGCTGTATTGGGAATAAAGGAAACGATTGTGTTTTTTAAATCATTGTCCACCGCGTGCAGCACTTTGTCGGCAAGGTTTCTGCCGAGCTGCATACGCTCCCTGTATATTTCTGCATCACTGCCTCTGGAAAAATAAATGCGCTCGAAACTGCAGGATTTTCTTTCTCGTTCAGCCAATATTTCGGCATGGCTAAATGCTCCGTTTGCTTTTACGATTATGGCATGACCCGGCGATATTTCTTTCACATCTTCAAAGGCAACATTAAATGCTGTCATGATAGCCGGACGTTCTGAAGCCGCAACAGCTATTTCATCGTTCTTATAAAAATATCCTGGACGAATGCCGTTTGGATCGCGCAAGATAAAGCTGTCGCCATTGCCTATTAAGCCACCACATACATAACCACCATCAAAATGAGAAGCAGCTTGTTTCAACACACCTTCCAGATTCAGATTTTGCGGATCAGTTTCATCGGCAAGACACAAATAGTAATTCACCATTTCGATCATTGCGCCCAAATCACTTTCACGAATGGATGTAGTAGGATGGGCATCGAGAATAGCAAATAATTCATCTGTATTTATCAGATTGAAGTTGCCCGCCATCGAAAGATTACGCGTTGGATTAATATTCGTTTTCAGAAACGGGTGACAAAATTCTACGTTATTTCTTCCCTGGGTTCCATAGCGGAGATGCCCTAACATCACTTCTCCCATAAAACGCATGTATCCCTTCATCAAACCCGGATGCTTACGAAAATCAGGATACATTTTTTCCATCTCACTTACTTCCTGATTGAGATTTTGGAAAATATGGGAGATGGCTCCTGCGCCGCTTTGCCGCTGGCGATACATGAATTGATGACCAGGGGCAATATCAAGTTTTACTGTAGCAATTCCTGCTCCGTCTTGCCCACGATTGTGTTGCTTCTCCATAAGGAGATACAACTTATTGAGACCGTAGAAAGCCGTTCCGTATTTTCGGTGGTAATATGCCAGAGGTTTTAAAAGACGGATGTATGCGAGTCCACATTCGTGGCGTATAGCGTCGGACATGAGGCGGCAAAGATACTAAGCTTTAACTACGTTTAAGGCAGTAGAAGTTGGATAAATCTTATCGCCCGATTGGCTGGCATTTGGAGGCTGTAATTCCACATTCATGATGGTGAGCACAAGCAGTCCTACCCCAAAAGCAAAAATCATTAAGGCGGATATTTTTTGCAGCAACATAATTCTCCGAATAGTAAGTCTCCGGCGAATTTTATCTGCCAGAAAAACCTTAAGCACATCTATACCCAATACAAGTCCGAGACAAGAACCAAAAAACACGAAACGATACGCACCTGTTTCCGCAGCCATGCCGGTAGCAGCTACTATCCATTGGAAAATAAGAGCGGGATTCAATGTGTTGATCAGAAAACCGCTCATCAATATTTTAAAATACTGGGCATTACTGACTTTAAGAATTTGCTCAGTATCTTTTTTGGGTTTTTGCTTTTTAATGGCACCATAAAGCCCCGCTACAATGAGTAATGCTGATGCGCTATATGCTAACGGACGGGCAAACTGATGCAGCCATTGCAGCCAGGGAGTGGCCACGTTGGCTACAGTTACGAAAATTACATCGCTGATAGATACGCCTAAAACAAAAGCCAAACCTGCTTTGTAGCTATGGTTCAGGCTGTAACGAAGAACTGCAAACAAAGTAGGTCCTACCGAAATCGCCATAAACATGCCAAGCAAAAGCCCGCCCAGTAATGCACTCGTCAAATGCATGGCGGAAAGATAAAGAGTTAAGTTGAGAGGTTGGTGAGTTGATTAGTTAAAAGGTTGAGGAGGGCGGTTGGTAGGGTGATAAGTTGAGAGTTTGATTAGTTAATAGGTTGATTAGTTGACAGGTTGAAACGGGAATAGTTAAAATGGTAAGGAGTAAATTATGAAGCGATTATTCTTCTACAATAAGTTTCATATTTCTTTCCGTATCGCTTACCCATTCTATTTCTACCCGCAAGTGTGGGCGCGGCAATAAAACATCAGCCTTTTCCGGCCATTCTACAAAACAATAAGCATCGGTAGTGTTCAGCGCGTCTTCAATTCCTGCATTAATTGCTTCTTCAGCATCGCGCAAACGATACCAATCCATGTGATAAATGGTTTTGTCTTTGCCATTTTCCAAAAAATGATATTCATTGATGAGCGCAAACGTGGGGCTACTGACCGCATCTTTTACTCCAAGCAACCGACATAAATTGCGAATGAAAGTAGTTTTCCCAGCACCCATTTCTCCATGAAAAGCCAACACGCGGTGAGAATGTGCGCAGTTCCAGAAACGTTGCATTTGCTGTGGAAGCGTATCAAGGCTATAAGAAAGTTGAAGTATTAGTTCACCCATAATTTTCCAGAGCGAATTTACAAGAAGAAAAAAAACGCCCCGAAATAATTCAGAGCGCTTTCTTAATTAATGGAAACGACGATTAATAATCAGTATAGTTTGGATCCCAGTTCGTCCAGCCTTGTGTCCAGTCAGCAGAACCGATGGCACCGCGGAAAGTTACTTGTGTAAACCACGCATCCATTCCTGCAAAGCTTGCACCGGTTGCTGCGGGAGAACTGCCAAGAGGTGTAAAGTTTGGAGCGGTCAGAGACCATGGATTAGTTAGTTGAGCAGCATTTGCGCTATCAAGCTTTGAAGAACCAGAGGCAACTGCAATTGACAGCACTGCAGAGTCTGTAAGTCCAGAACCTGAGTTTCCGTAGAAAGGTCTTGTAATAGCATGAACCAGGTTGTTTTTGAATTCGCTTGTCCCATTAGTGTAGCTTGATCCTGTTTCAGATGATTCAACAGAGAAACCACCTTTCTGCCAGCCAATCATCACTGAGTTACGCAAAGTGAAATGAGTAGAACGTCTCCAGCGGTTAGCGAAGTTGTGGTTTGATTGTGTGTTCGCGCGGTTGTTTGGACCCACAAATGTGAAGTTTGAAATCTTAGGATGTGTGAATGGAGTAGCGTTTGTACCTGTACCATCGTTATCACATTCTATACCGTTTGAAGCATCACCAATATCAGCATACTGAGGATGTTTTATAGCAAGTCCATACTGGAGCTTTCCAACATATCCGAAATCGAAATCGAAATCATCGTCAGAGTTAGCAAATGCAACCAGATTTTTTGCGTTTACTGTGCCGCCGAAAAACTCGTAAGCATCGTCGTTACCATAAGAAACCATGATGTTTTCAATAGTTGTACCCGCACCTACACCGCCAAGGGTAAGTCCGTTAATTTCAGAACCAGGCGCGGCTGCAATACCTGCAAATTCGATACGCACATATTTCATCACACCAGAATTATCGTTCGCATCATTTCCACCGTACTGACGGTTTACACCACCTTCAATAGTGGGTTCGGTGGAACGATTGGTAGGCGCTTTACCGAGAATGATGACACCGCCCCAATCCCCCGGACGGCGTTGCCCTTTTGGCGCACCAGAAGTAAATACGATTGGCTTTTGGGCTGTGCCCTCAGCCATAATCTTACCCCCTCTTTCTACAATTATCGCTGCTTTCTCTATTACATCACTTTTGAGAATAGTACCAGCAGGTATAGTTAGCGTTCCTCCATCTTTTACATATACATAGCCCTTGATCGTGTACACAGAATCTGCGGTTAAAACTCGGTTCCCTGAAATGTCTCCTTTTAGTTCGCCGGCACCAGTAACTACCGGTGGCTTGTCGTCATCTGATTTATTGCATGATGATACACCAACGATAGCACCTGTGGCAAGAGCGCCTGTAAATAGGAATGGCAAAATTCTTTGCAACTTCATAATGTTGTTTTATTTGCGGCAAAAGTATCTGGGGGATGTTACGGGTATTTTACCACTGCATTATCTGTGTGTTAAGTAAAGCAGTGGCGCAAAAAAAATGAGTCACCAGATGTAGTGACTCATTGTGCATGTAATCAAGAACGCTGTTTATTTCCCGAATTTGTACGTGAAGCCGAGCGTGAATGTAGTGCCCAGATTGTAACGCTGAAATACTCGGTCTGCACTTACGTCGTAACGATTGTTGTTGTCGTAAGCCCAGTAAAACATGTAGTTCTGGTTGAGCAGATCGCTAATGGTAAGTTTGATTTCCGCACGTTTTTTCAACAACGGCTTGCTGATCTGAAAATCTATTACATCACGTCCGCGTTCCCAGGTGGTAGGAATATCCCGACTGCCCACAATATAAATTCTATCACCAATTCGGTTGTACAATGCACTAATGCCAAGTCCTGTTTTTGGTTCGTTGTAAAGCACCGAGAAATTAATCAGGTAGGGAGATTGACCTTGTAGCGGTCGTGCTTTTGTTACCCCGAATCCTGCAGAGTCCACATTCACACGCGAGTTTACATAAGTAAGGTTTGCCCCGACTATAAAATTCTCCAATGATTCAGATACGAAAGAAAGATTTTTTCTCACCTCAAGCTCTGCACCAAATGCTCTTGCAGAAGGCGCATTCCTGATTCCGAAAATCATCAGATCAAGATTGCTTTGATCATCCATTCTGTTTTCAATCGGGTTTTGAAAGTGCTTGTAAAACACACCTGCTGTGATGGCTTCACCCGCACCCGGATAATACTCATAGCGCGCATCGAGGTTGGTAATGTTCGAACGCTTCAGGTTTGGATTACCTGTGATCTGCCAGTTGTTCTCAAAATCAACAAACATAAAGGGAGCGATTTCACGAAACTCAGGTCTGTTAACCGTACGCGAAGCACTGAAACGAACTTTCGTTTTCTCAGATGGACTATAAGATAAATTCATTGATGGCAACCAATCAGCAAATACATCGGTCTGATTAATTTTTGTCCCCGACATATTTACGGCGCGGAGATTTTGCTCGTAAGTTTCATAACGAACGCCCCATGAAATACGCCACGCGTCACTAATGTGATTGTCGAACATCAAAAAGCCTGCATGAAGCATAGAGCTTGCATCGTATCTGTCGGTGGGGTTGGAAATTTCTTCCAGTTCAAAACCAGTGTTATTGATATTGGAACGATCGAATATCTCGTAGTAAAGACCACCTTCTTTGCTAACATGATTTAAACCAGGACGGTATTGAAAAATACGCGCGTTAAATTCCCGCGTTTTGCGAAGTCCGAGATAACCAGCTTTTAATGATTGCTTTTGTCCGAACAAAATAAATGGTATGATCGTGCTTGCATTTCCACCAAAACTATGGTCGGTAAGGTCACTGAAAAACCGACGGCTATTTCTTTCATTTACTTGCACCGGCGCATTCTCATCTGGAACCCATTTATTTTCTCCTACCTGCTTGCCATTTTGCGCAAAACCTACCGAACGCAAATCATGTTGTGTGGCAAACAACAAAGCATAATTAAGATTCCAGTTGACCTTGATATTTCTGCTACCTACAGCGTGGTCACCATCCAATTGTGTACTCACCAATTGACGATCGAGCGGAACGGTAGAATAGAGTGTTGCAAAGTTGTTCGTGCCTCCGTAAGAAAAACCGTGTCTGGAGTAATTCACATCATCGTGTATAGAATTGAATATGCTGCGCAGTGAATATTTTGACTTGTTGGCAACATAAGAGAAGTTGGCAAGTCCCGAAAGAGCCGAGGTAAATTTCGTCCAGCGCTCTTCTGTAGCTACGCCGTTTTCACGGGAGCCATTTGCACCCCATGTTGAGCGGTAAAAATTGGGCGATTCATTATAACTGTTTCGGTAAGACAAACCCAAAACGGTTCCGAGTTTGGAGCCATTTCTAAACCTTCTTGCATCCCCTGCTGATAGTTGCAATGACATGTTCGGCAATGCAGTTATTTCATTTTGTCTGTAATTATTTTTCAATTCAGTGGCTACAAGAAACTTTTGATCGGTTGTGAGTCCACGATAATATTGCACGCTGCTGCCAAATGAATTGGGCAATTCGTTTTTACTGTTGCGAAGTCCTAAATTTTCACCTGTGCTACGATCTGCTGCATAGGTATTTTTAAGTGTGGCTTGCGTGTTATAACCTAATCCCACACCTACGTTGAAGAAACTATTATCAGGAACATCTTTGGTAAGCACCTGCACAACGCCACCTGCAAAGTCGCCCGGAAGATCGGCAGAGGCAGTTTTGCTGATGATGATATTGTCAATAAGATTGGAAGGAATAACATCGTAAGAAAAAGCTTTTTTGTCTGGCTCGGTACTTTGCATTTGCGCACCATTTATCATTGCGGCGTTATAGCGTTCGCTCAATCCGCGAATGATCACAAATTTTCCGTTCTGAATACTTGCACCGCTTACACGTTTCAATACTTCGCCTGTGTTTCTATCGGGAGAACGTTGAATAATATCTGCGGAAATGCCGCTGGAAACAGAAACTGCATTTTTCTGCATCACATACAGTGCAGAAATGTTTTCCTTTTTCAGAGAAGAGCGAACTACTACCTCGTTTAGTTGCGTAGAAGTTGCTTCAGCAATAACAATGTTTACAGTAACCACTTCATCGCTTTTTATAACAATACCATCAATCTCTTTCGACTGATAGCCAATGTACTTCACTTCCAAAGTATGAGTGCGTGGATCTGCGGTAAGAATGAAATTTCCATCTACATCGGTGGCAGTTCCATTAGCAGTTCCTTTTATCAGGACAGTTGCACCAATTAAGGGTTCGCCTGTTTTTTCATCAGACACTTTTCCTGTTATTTTTCCGGCAAAAGAAATTACACTTGTTAAAAAGAAAAACAACAGCATTGAAATAATGCGCATACACCATTTATTTAAATGCAAAATTCCCATTGCTATGTTACCACTGCTTTAACGCAACGTTACCGAAGAATGAAATGAATGTTACCCGAATATTAATTCTTACCTGAACTTAACCGAATGGTTGTTTTTTCTTTACTAAATCATTAATCACTCGCTTTCCATTTTTCAAAAACACTTCAGAATACCTTTGCACCATGAACATTCGCCAATTATTTCAACAACACATAGCCCAAACTTCGCCTGCTCCCATAGGCTTGCATATTGTTCGCGCAGAAGGAAATTATTTATGGAATGCTGACGGGAAAAAATACCTGGATTTAATTGGCGGCATCAGCGTTTGCAATCTGGGACATGGACGACAAGAAATAGTTGAGGCTGTAAAAAAACAAGCGGAAGCCTACATGCACATCATGGTGTATGGAGAATTAATTCAATCGCCACAAGTGGAATATGCCCATCTTCTTACGCAACATTTACCATCGCAGCTTGACTGCGTTTATTTCACCAATTCCGGTGCCGAGGCAACAGAAGGTGCAATAAAACTTGCAAGAAGAGTAACCGGAAGGACGAATATTATTGCGTGCAATAAAAGCTACCATGGCAATACAACCGGCGCACTTGCTGTAATGGGTGATGAATACTGGCGCAATGCTTTTCGTCCGTTGATGCCCGGTGTGTGGCATTATGATTATAATTCGCAGGAACTGATTGATAAAATTAATGAGCAGACCGTTTGTGTAATTCTTGAAACCATACAAGCAGAAGCAGGCGTAATTGCACCCGAAAATAATTGGCTGAAAAATGTACGAGCCAAATGCAATGAAACAGGTACATTATTGATACTCGACGAAATTCAATGCGGCTTCGGCAGAACGGGCAAACTTTGGAGTTTTGAGCATTACGAGGTAATACCCGATATTCTTCTTCTCGGTAAAGCGCTTGGCGGAGGAATGCCGCTTGGAGCATTTGTTTCATCACATCATAATATGCAATCGCTAACTCACAATCCTGTGCTGGGACACATCACCACTTTTGGTGGACATCCCGTTTGTTGTGCTGCTGGCAAAGCTGCATTTGAGTTGCTGCTAAAAGAAAAAGTAATTGACAATGTAGGGGGTAAAGAACAATTATTTGTTTCACTACTACAACATGAAAAAATAAAAGCGGTAAGAAGTAATGGATTATTGATTGCAGTGCAACTTGAAAATTCAGAGATGGTAATGCAGGTACTGAACCAATGCTTAGAGAAAGGATTGTTTTCTGACTGGTTTTTGTTTGCAGCAGACTGTATTCGTATTGCATCACCTTTGACCATATCGGAGGAGGAAATAAAGGAGGCGTGTGAGATAATTCTTGCCAGTCTGTCTGGTGTAATTTAAGTAAGTGGTGCCCTTCAATATTACCCACAACCACTATGTTTCCTGACGTTTTTCATGTAGGTTTGCGCAAAATTTTTTAAATCACACTATGCAACTTGCAATCATCGGAACCGGATATGTTGGTCTTGTGTCAGGAACTTGTTTTGCTGAGACTGGTAACAACGTGATGTGCATTGACATCAACGAAGAAAAAATAAACCAGCTACGCGCAGGTAAAACTCCGATCTATGAACCAGGGCTTGAAAACCTTTTGGAACGTAACATTAAAGAGAAGCGTATCAGCTTTACCACTTCACTTGCCGAAGGAATAAAAGATGCTCAGATCATTTTTCTTGCCCTCCCTACTCCTCCCGGAAAAGACGGCGAAGCAGACCTTCAATATGTGCTGGATGTTGCGGCACAATTGAGCAATATGATTACTGAATACACAGTAATTGTAAATAAAAGCACAGTTCCTGTAGGCACTGCTGAAAAGGTTTCAAGCGTGCTTGCTTTGAATCTCGACAGAGACTTATTTGATGTTGTATCGAATCCTGAGTTTTTGCGGGAGGGTGTAGCAGTAGAAGACTTTTTGAAACCCGATCGTGTAGTGGTAGGTACTTCTTCCGAACGTGCAAAAAAGCTAATGGACGAGTTGTATCAACCGTTCGTTCGCCAGGGCAATCCTATTTATTTCATGGATGAGCGTTCTTCTGAAATGACAAAGTATGCTGCTAATGCTTACCTGGCCATGCGCATTTCCTTTATGAATGAGATGGCACTGCTGTGTGAAAAAGCAGGAGCAAATGTTGATTGGGTTCGCGTGGGCATGGGTAGTGATAGTCGCATTGGTAAACGTTTTCTTTTTCCGGGTGTGGGATATGGGGGAAGTTGTTTTCCTAAAGATGTACAGGCTTTGGCAAAAACCGCCCGCGATCATGAGTTCAACTTTAGACTGGTAGAAACAACCGTGCAGGTAAATGACCGTCAGAAAACTGTATTGGGTAGAAAAATTAAGGAATACTACGGCAACGAACTTACCGGAAAAACATTCGCAATTTGGGGACTTGCTTTCAAACCGGAAACAGATGATATCCGTGAAGCACCGGCTTGTGAATTAATTAAAGAACTTACAGCAGCGGGGGCAACCGTTCGCGCATTCGATCCTGAAGCGATGGAAAATGTACGTCGCATATTTGGTGACGCTGTTTATTTTGCTCAGGACATGCACGACGCGCTTACAAATGCCGATGCCTTAATTATTGTAACCGAATGGAGCGAATTCCGTAATCCTGATTTCAAGCGCATTGAAGAAACTTTACGCCATCCTGCTATTTTCGACGGACGTAATGTTTATACACTTGAAAAAATGGAAACACTTCCATTTTACTATGAGTCTATCGGACGAAAAACGGTTCATAGCCAAATTCGCTACGAAGCTGCCACACCAGAACGCCTAGTAAGAGAAAGGGGAAATATTGATTAGAAGGTGTGTCATTGTAAAATGCAAAAGGAAAAAGGGCAAAAAAATGCAAAAGGTAAAAGGCAAATTTCTCAGGGCACTACTAACAACTCTCAACCAACAACTAACAACTAAATGAAGCGTGTACTCATCACCGGCGCTGCAGGTTTTCTTGGTTCACATCTCTGCGACCGCTTTTTGAAAGAAGGTCATTATGTGATCGGCATGGATAATTTGCTGACCGGAAACATCAAAAATATAGAGCATCTTTTTCCGCTCAAAGAATTTGAATTTCACCACCACGATGTAACAAAATTTGTGCATGTTCCCGGCAAGCTCGATTACATTATGCACTTCGCATCGCCTGCGTCTCCAATTGATTATCTGAAAATGCCAATCCAGACGTTGAAGGTTTCTTCGTTGGGAACGCACAATCTTTTAGGTCTTGCAAAATCGAAAGGCGCACGCATTCTTGTTGCTTCTACTTCTGAAGTTTATGGCGATCCGTTAGTACATCCGCAGACCGAAGAATACTGGGGAAATGTGAATCCGATTGGCCCGCGTGGTGTGTATGATGAAGCAAAGCGTTTCATGGAATCTATCACGATGGCTTATCACAATTTCCACGGTGTAGAAACAAGAATCGTTCGCATCTTCAATACTTATGGTCCACGTATGCGCCTCGATGATGGTCGTGCATTGCCAACATTTATGAGTCAGGCTTTGAGAGGCGAAGATGTAACGGTGTTTGGCGACGGTTCACAAACACGTTCGTTCTGCTATTGCGACGATTTGGTGGATGGCATTTATCGTTTGCTCCTTTCAGATTATCATAAGCCGGTGAACATCGGAAATCCTGTAGAGATCACTTTACAACAGTTTGCAGAAGAAGTGGTAGAATTGGTAGGAAATAAGGTAAAGATCGTCTATGAACCTCTACCGCAAGATGATCCTAAACAGCGCAGACCTGATATTTCAAAAGCAAAAGAAATCCTTGGATGGGAACCTTTAGTGGACAGGAAAGAAGGATTGAAAAGAACGTTGGAATATTTCAAACAACATGTATAAAAGCAAGCCTCGCAAATCAGCGAGGTTTTTTATTTTTATAAAAACCCCGAAATGCAACGCTTCAGGAAACTCCGTTTCTTTACTTGCTTAGTGCTGGCAACACTAATAATTTTCACTTCCTGCCATTCGTCGAAAAAGGGAACTGCGAATAAACCGCTTTCAAAAAAAGAACTGAAAAAGAAATACGCCGCCATCCTTGAAACGAAACCACGAAAGATTAAGAACCAACAACTCTATTATTTTATTGACGATTGGTATGGCGTAAAATACAAGTGGGGAGGCAACGAAAAGAAGGGGGTTGATTGCAGTGGATTTACGAAAATTCTCTACAACAAAGTTTATGGAATGGAAGTAAAGCGGACTGTAGCGACATTGCATGAAACCACAAAGAATTTTAAACGTAAAAGAAAATTAAGAGAGGGCGATCTTGTGTACTTTCAAGAGGAGGATGACCCCAGCCATGTAGGTGTGTATTTGAAGAATGGATACTTTGTGCATTCTGCAAAAGGAAAGGGTGTCCATATCAGTAATATCAAAGACAATTATTGGAAGAAAATTTATGCGGGTGGAGGAAAAGTGAAAAAGAAATCTTAAACCACCAGCTTGGTTCCTTCATAAATTGCTGACAGTGCAAGTTCGGTCTTCAGGGAATGGAAGCGGAGTATATCAATCAATGACCGATATTCTTGCAGTTCCCAATTACCATTTTCATTGATGTAAAAGTCCTCGACACAAACTGTTTTGGAGTCTATCAAAATATACTCTCTCAACGATTCAATATCCCGGTACAGTTTGAACTTTTCTCCGCGATCATAATTTCTGGTTGAAGGCGATAACACTTCTATGAGTACAGTCGGATTCAGCAGATTCCATTCATCATCGTTCCTTGTGTCCGGCTTACCGCAAACGATAGAAATATCGGGATAAGTAAAAAGGCTGTTTTTCGGAATATGGATGCGCTGATCGCTGTTAAATGGTCTGCAAGATGAGCCACGCAATTTGGTGTGCAGAGATGCAAGCACATTTACACTAATCATATTGTGCGTCATCTTCGCGCCGGACATTGTGAATATTTCGCCCTGATAATACTCATGCTTTTCCGTTGAAGTATTTTCCATCTCAAGGTATTCTTCAATGGTGTATTTTCTTTCGCTGTATGCTATTGCGGGTTCTCTGATGTCCATACCTAAAAATAAGACGATTCAGCAATTATTTCACAAGCCTGCTTTCTAATTCCAACACACGCGTCTCATTTACTTTCAGATTGTAGGCTGCTGTATAAAGCCTGATCAGTGCCTGCACATAGCTATTTTCTGCTTCGCGTGTCTCCAGTGTAGTAGCTATTCCTACGCGAAAACGCGCCTTCTGAATATCTACATTTTCCTTTGCATAGTTGATGTTCTCTTCTTCAAGCCTGTACGATGCAACCGACATTTCATAATCCTTCCACGCACTTCGGTATTGGCGGGCTATCTCTGTGTTTTGTCTTGCAAATAGAATATCCTGACGTAGCTTTTCGAGTGCAGCAACTTTCACCTGTCTTCTCAAATTTCCACCTTGAAAAATCGGAACATTCAAACCCACGCCACCGGTAGGCCCAAAAGTGCGATTAAACAGCGCAAAACCAGCCTGACTTTGGGAACGATTATAATTATATCCGGCATTCAAATCAAGAGATGGTAACAAAAAAGTTCGTGAAATTCTGCGGTCAAGATCAGCGATCTCCACATTCCTTCTAGCTATGTCAATGGTCGGATTCGTACTTCTAAGTCTGTCAGGGTCGGAAGGAACAAGTGCAATATTCACTTCGAGCGTGTCGTCGAGGTCATACGTTTTGTAAGGATCCTGACCCATCAATAAATTCAAGTCCGCAAAAGCAGTATTGAGCGCCGCAACCTGCGCTAATGAATCTGACTGTCTTGCATTGTAGTCAACCCGTGCCTGCAAAAAATCAAATTTTGCCGATGAACCGGTTTCAAACTTTACGCGGCTCAACATCATTCTCACCTGTGCAAGCGCAAGTCCTGTGTCAATCGCTATGCTTTGTTGCTGCTGCCAAACTGCCCGCGCATAAGTTTGGATGACTTGCGAAACCTGCCGGTGCATTTGTTCTCTTACCTGCACCTGTGCCAGTTGCTCGTTTGCACGCAACTGCTTTCTTATCAGCCAGGCACGTCCCGCCGCGAATACCGTATAATTTGCAACTACCCCCGCGTTATAACTCAGCGTTTGTGCATTGTTTACTTCCTGTATCCGTCCGTCGGCAAATTCAATTCTGGTATTTGCGGAGCCTGTATTCATTCCCGCAGTACCGCTAAGGTTAGGAAAAAGTCCTGCATTACCGGCCGCGTTATTTACAGCCGCTTGCTGCGCCACAACATCTGCTACACGAATGTCGAAGTTGTGCTCAAGCGCGCGGGCAATTGCGTCCTCCAAGGTTAATCGTTCGCCAGTCGTTTGGCAATATGCAGCCAACGAAAAAACACAGAAACAAAAAAACAAAAAAACACTCCTCATGCTAATCACCCAGTTTTTCAATTGCGGTAACCTTTTTCACTTTCCTTTTCGATAAGAACGTGTACATCACAGGCACAATGAAAAGTGACAATATCAACGAAAATAAAAGCCCTCCTACTATTACTATTCCCAACGGAATACGACTGGTAGATGCTGCGCCAATAGATAATGCAAGTGGCAAAGCACCAAACACCATTGTAAGACTCGTCATTAAAATAGGCCGCAAACGCATGGAACTCGCATAGATTGCAGACTTCACCACCGATGCACCTTTTTCTCTGATCTTATTGGAATACTCAACAATCAGAATTCCGTTTTTGGTAACTATTCCTATCAGCATAATCATACCGATTTGAGAGAAAATATTCATTGTTTGCCCAAAAAGCCATAACGACAATACTGCACCGGCAATAGCAAGCGGAACGGTAAGCATGATAATGAGCGGATCAACAAAACTTTCAAACTGTGCGGCAAGAATCAGGTAAATAAGCACAAGTGCAAGAAGGAAGGCAAACAAAGTATTGGACGAGCTTTCCTGATAATCTTTTGATGAACCAGCCAGCGATGTGGTAAAAGACTCATCAATCACTTTCTTTTGTTGCAGTTGTGCATAGATCTGATTCATTGCTACAATGCCGTCACCGATGGTCTTACCCGGAGCAAGGTTGGCAGAAATAGTTGCAGATTTGTATCTGTTGTAATGATAGATTTGCGAAGGACTCGTTGTTTCTTCCTTTACAATAAGATTCTCCAGCGAGATTAATTCATTGTTGCTGCTGCGTACATAATACCTGCTCAAATCGTTCGGATCATCCCGCTCACTTCTATCTACCTGTCCAATTACCTGATACTGTTTTCCGCTTTTTGTAAAATATCCAAGTCGTCTGTTGCTAAGGGCAAGTTGAATGGTTTGAGAAACATCTGCAACCGAAACTCCAAGTTGCGATGCCTTCGCACGGTCTATAGAAATGGTAAGTTCTGGTTTATTAAATTTCAGATCTACATCTACTCCCTGAAAAGTAGGATTTGCATTTGCGAGATCAAGAAACTGTGGCAACACTGCTGTGAGTTTTTCAAAATCTATGTTTTGCAAAACATACGCCACAGGAAAAGCGCTTCCACCACGCTGCACGGAAATGGTCTGTTCCTGAATAGCAAATGCGCGACCCAGATTATGCTTTGCTGTTTGACGATTTACAGCTTGTACAATTTCATTCTGACTGCGTTCCCGCTCGTTTGGCTCTGCAAGACGAACATTTAGGAAGCCTGTGTTTACAGCCCCTGAACCCGTAAAGCCCGGAGCAGTTACCGACAACACCACACGACGCTCCGGTACAGAATCTATAATTGTCTCTACCAGTTGGTTCATATAGTTATCCATCGCATCATAGGAAGTTCCTTCCGGCGCAGACACCTGCATTCTAAAACGGCTTCTGTCTTCCAATGGTGCCAGTTCGCTTTGCAGCATACTTCCAAAGAAAAAGATCATTGCAAATGAAACCACCATTCCGGTTATTGCTACCCACTTCTTCCGCATTATCCATACAAGTGCTTTTTTGTACAAACGCTCCATTCCCTGAAAAAACGGTTCGGTACGCAAATAGAACTTAGACGGTTTATGGTTCTTTTTGGTAAGATAAACGTTAAGAACCGGCGTGAGCGTCAGAGACACAAATGCTGACACTAACACTGCACCAGCTACCACTATTCCAAACTCTCTGAACAATCGTCCGGTAAAACCTTGCAGAAATACAATAGGGAGAAATACTACAGCAAGCGTAATGGAGGTGGAGATTACAGCAAAGTAAATTTCCTCACTTCCTTCTTTCGCAGCTTTTCGCTTTTCCATACCGGCTTCAATCTTTTTATAGATTGCCTCGGTAACTACAATTCCATCATCTACCACCAAACCGGTGGCAAGTACAATTCCCAGTAGTGTAAGAATATTAATAGTGAAGCCGGAAATATACATGATGAAGAAGGCGGCGACAAGACTTACCGGAATATCAACCAGCGGACGGAAAGCTATAAGCCAATCGCGGAAGAATAAATAGATAATAAGAACTACGAGTAATATCGCGATGATCAGCGTTTCCTCTACTTCCAGAATTGACTTTTTAATGTTCGCAGTGTTGTCCATTGCGATATCCACTTTAAAATCGGCAGGAATATCTTTCTTCAACGCTTCATACCGTTTGTAAAACTCATCTGCAATCGCCACATAATTTGACCCTGGTTGTGGTGTAACGGCCAATGCAATCATGGGAATGCCGCTTTCCTTCAAAACAGTTTCTTCATTTTCCGGACCCAGCACTGCTTCTCCTATCTCCCGCAAATGAATATCTGCTCCATCTACATTCTTTACGATCAGCCGGTTAAAATCTTCTTCTGTTTGCAGCCTGCCGAAAGTGCGCACCGATAGCTCTGTATTATACCCCGAAATCTTACCGGCCGGCAATTCCACATTTTGCGCATTGAGTGCCTGCTCTATATCCTGGAAGGTAACGTTATAACCTGCCATGCGCAACGGATCGAGCCAAAGCCGCATGGCATATCGCTTCTGTCCCCAAATGTTTATACCGCTAACGCCGGGTATTGTTTGCAACCGTTCTACCAATACATTCTCTGCATACTCTGTAAGCTCCAGTTGGTTTTTTGTGTCGCTCTGCACGGTCATGGAAAGTATAGGCGACGAGCTTGCATCTGCTTTCGATACCACAGGTGGGGCATCAATATCTTGCGGCAGATTTCGTGTAGCCTGCGAAACCTTATCGCGAACATCATTGGCTGCAGCTTCAAGGTCTATACCCAAATCAAACTCTACGGTAATATTGCTGGATCCTTGTGCACTGGTGGATGAAATGTTCTTTATCCCTGCAATACCATTAATGGATTTTTCCAGTGGTTCGGTAATCTGCGACTCAACAATATCGGGGTTGGCACCTGCATAAGACGTGCGTACATTAATAATTGGCGGGTCAATAGAAGGATAGTCCCTGATACCAAGGAAACTAAATCCAATAACACCAAAAATGACGATGATAATATTCAGGACGATAGCAAGAACCGGACGCCTGAGCGATAAAGAGGGTAAACTCATTTATTCGTTTTCAATGGTGGACAAATATAGGCACATCCCTACTTGTTGCCTTCCGGCTTTTGTTAATAGCCCGATAAAACGAACGAATAACATTCCAACAATTTCCGGCTTTAGGGGAGTAGTGCTCATGGCGCTACAATCATCTTTTCTGCCCGAAAAAGATAGATGGCAAAGGCGTAAATTGTGCCGCAATGAAAATAAGGAAACCAACCTGGTCGAAACGTCCAACGTTTTTTAAGCGATTGAATGCTCCGTATAGGGTGGTATTTATAGATGATGAAACACTGGAGGAGGTAGGATCATTTAACCTCACAAAAGGAAGAATGTATGTGTTGTTCAGCACCTTGTTTGTAACAACTGTAACAATAACGGTAATGATATTGCTTTTTACTCCGCTAAAATATTACATACCGGGATACGGAAATAACCGCGCACACAGAGAAGTGGTACGGTTGAGAAAAGATGTGGATTCGCTGCGGGATATGATAGGGGCACAACAACAAATGGTGACAGATATCAGGAAAGTGATAGTAGGGGAAATAGATGTGGTTCGGGATACAAAACTGCTGGATATGGATCGGGTACATCGGGAAGCTATGAATTCAATATTGCCTCCCGGCGCAGTAATTAAAGAAGATGCAGTGGGTAAGGAAACCAAGAAAAAGCGGCGATGAAAGAGGAAAGTAAATATAGCGGAGCCATGCGCTATGCGGGATTGGGAATGCAGTGGATGGTAATGTTGGGCGTGGCAGTGTGGGTAGGTTATAATCTCGACTTTCGGTGGATAGGATGGAAGATTCCTTTATTTTTGGTAGTGCTTCCCCTGATGGCATTGGGCGTGTCGCTGTGGCAATTGATACGGGAGCTAAATAAGCGTAAGTAAATGAAGTGGAAATTTTTGGTGATGATAATAGCGGTGTTTGCTGTGCTTAGCGCTGTGTTTTACGGGGTTGAAACTTATGCGCCCGATTATCGTTTTAATGTTTTGATGGGTGGCAATCTGTTGATGGCTGTTTTATCGGTAGCAAGTTTTTTCATAGTGACTAAAACAATTAACGAACGCCCGCAGGCATTTGTGAGAGGAGTGTACGGCGCTACTTTTTTGAAATTGATGGTATGTATGGCTTCGATATTGGTATATGCCCTGCTCAACAAAAAGAATATTCATAAGCCGAGTTTGTTTGTATTATTTGGAATATACGCGGTATATACAGTTGTAGAAACATGGATGCTAAGCAAGCTGGCACGGGGAGCAAAGTGATATGAAAAAACAGGAAACGACTATATACCTGCTCAATAAGTTCATTCCGAAAGGTGCGTTCGATCTGGTAGCTCCTTTCTTTCAAAATCATACAATTCATCTTACCCTTACCCACGAGCGCAAAAGCGTGTTGGGAGATTATCGTCACCCTATAAAAGACCAGCCTTATCACCGCATCAGTGTCAATGTGAATCTCAATCCCTACAGTTTTCTTATCACTCTCTTGCATGAAATAGCACATTTGCAAGTGTGGGTTCATTTCAAAAACAATGTTTCGCCGCACGGCAAAGAATGGAAAACACAGTTTCGGCATATAATGATACCATTTATCGGAAAGGGCTTTTTTCCGAAAGATGTGGAGCAGGCTTTATTTGCCTACTTGCACAACCCCGCCGCAAGCACTTGCACAGATGTAGGATTGTTCAAAGCACTTTATCGCTACGATGAGCAAAAACCAGGACACAAACTAATTGACGATATGGAACCCGGACACTGGTTTGAGATAGAAGACGGCCGCGTATTTGAAATAATAGAGCACAACCGTACACGCAGCCGCTGCCGTGAGTTGGAAAACGGAAAAGTATATTTCTTCTCAAGCATTAGCGAGGTGAAACAACTACGGAGAGACAAAAGGAGAATAGCTTAAATAACTGTTTTTACTGAAAATATATACCCCTTCATTTTACCCCATAGCAAACTCCGATGCTATAATCTAATTGCTACATTTGTCAACATCATTCAAACTATATTTTAGAAATGAAACTTAAACACTCACTTCTGGTCGGGGCTGCATTGCTTGCACTTACCAACCCGGCATGGTCGGGCGAAAAAGATGCACCTGCCAGCACCGGCAGAAAATTATTAGACCCCGCCAACCTCGACAAATCAGTAAAACCAGGAGATAACTTTTTCCAGTATGCCAATGGCTCCTGGCTAAAGAACAATCCGATACCGCCAAGCGAAACGAGATGGGGAAGTTTCAATGAACTTCAGGAAAACAACTACGAAGCATTGCTGACCTTGCTTGAAGAAGCTGCCGAACAAAGAAATGCTGATCGCAACTCAGCGGACTGGAGAGTGGGCGCATTATATCGTAGCGGTATGAATGAGACTTTGATCAATGAACAAGGACTTAATCCACTGCGCAATCATTTGAATCGAATTGCTTCGATAAAAGAATCGAGGGAGGTTTTGAAAGAGATTGCATTTCAGCATACACAGGGCATCGGACAGGTGTTCAGTTTTTATGTAGCGCCCGACGATAAAAATGTTTCGGTAATGATGCCGCAGCTTTTTCAGGGTGGACTTGGGCTACCCGATCGTGATTATTATTTCACAGAAGATACACGCACGTCAAACATTCGTGAAGCCTATAAACGCTACATAACACACCTGCTAAAATTGATGGACATAAGCGAGCCGCAGAAAAGTGCCATGCAAATTTTTGAGCTGGAGAAAAAAATGGCGCAAGCCTCAATGACGCGCGTAGAAATGCGTGACCCTTACAAGCTCTACAATAAATACGATCTTTCGGAATTGTCTAAGGAAACATTTGGCATTGACTGGCAAATGATGATGGAAACGATGAAGGTAAAAGGCCAAAGACAAGTAATTGTCGGGCAACCTTTGTTTTTTAGAGAAGTGGCAAGGCAACTAAAAGAAACCAATCTGGAAACATGGAAAAAGTACCTACAGTTTCATCTGGTAAATGATATGGCGCCTTATCTCAGCGAACAATTTGATCAGGCTCGCTTCGATTTCTATGGAAAAACCGTTCGCGGACAACAAGAGCAAAGACCAAGATGGAAAAGAGTATTGGCGGTGGTAGATGGCTCCGTAGGAGAACTTTTAGGTCAGATGTATGTTTCCCGAAACTTCAAACCGGAAGCTAAAGAGCGCATGTTGTCTTTGGTGAATAACCTTCAGAGCACTTATGCAGATCGCATCAATCGCCTGGACTGGATGAGTGCAATCACCAAAACGAAAGCAATCGGCAAGCTCAATACTTTTATGAAAAAAATAGGCTACCCCGACCGGTGGAAAGACTACTCCAGACTAAAGATTGTTGATGATAACTACGTTGCCAATATACTGGCAGCCTCTGCTTTTGAGTACGATTACAATGTGAGCAAACTTGGAAGACCTGTAGATAAAAGTGAATGGGGCATGACACCACCTACGGTAAATGCCTATTACAATCCTGCCTTCAATGAGATTGTTTTTCCGGCGGGAATTTTACAATATCCCTTCTTCGATTTCGATGCAGATGATGCCGTAAATTATGGAGGCATTGGCGCTGTGATAGGACATGAAATGACGCACGGTTTTGACGATCAGGGTCGTCAATACGATGCAGATGGAAATCTTAAAGATTGGTGGACAGAAGAAGACGCAAAAAAGTTTACCGAAAAATCGAACGTTGTGGTGAAACAATTTAATAGCTATACCGTGCTGGATACTGTTCGTGTAAATGGGGAATTGACCCTCGGCGAAAACCTTGCAGACCTCGGTGGATTGGCTATTGCCTACGAAGCGTTTAAGAAAACGAAGCAAGGAAAAAGCACTGAAAAGATTGATGGTTTTACACCCGACCAACGTTTTTTCCTCAGTTGGGCGCAGGTGTGGAGAGCTAATACACGACCTGAAGAAATGGCT
>CALMWT010000043.1 GCA_937870855.1 uncultured Taibaiella sp. | reverse complement strand
CTGGGGGAAAAGCCCTATAGTAGCAAAGGCCATGAACGGTGCTATCGCCCCTGAAGCCCAATAGTAGCAACGGGGCTGGGACCCAAAAAAGCTACCGTGTGTGTTTGCGTTTGTTTCGCTGGTAATCTTCGAATATGTGGTGGCCGAGGTTGTCGGGGGTGGTGTAGAAGGCTTTGCCGTGGTTTACTTGGGTAAATGTGCGGACGAAGTGGCGGAGGTGGGGGTCGTTTGCTATCATGAATGTGGTGACGGGGGTGTGGTGGCGGCGTAGGTGGGCGGCGTGGGCGAGGGTGCGGTTGAGGATGATGCGGTCTGTGCCGAAGCTGTTTTTGTAGTATTGGTTTCCTATTTTTAGGCAGGTGGGCTTGCCGTCGGTTATCATAAATATTTGTTTGTTTGGGTTTTTGCGGCGGCGTAGTATGCTGGTGGCGAGCTGGAGGCCGGCTACGGTATTGGTGTGGAAGGGGCCTACTTGTAGGTAGGGTAGGTCTTTGGGTAGTATTTGCCATGCGTCGTTGCCGAATACGATGATGTCGAGTGTGTCTTTTGGGTATTGTGTGGTGATGAGTTGGTAGAGTGCCATTGCTACTTTTTTGGCTGGGGTTATTCGGTCTTCGCCGTATAGGATCATGGAGTGTGATATGTCTATCATGAGGATGGTGGAGGTTTGGGTTTTGAGGTCTGTTTGTTGGGTTTCGAGGTCGGATTGGTGTATGGATAGGTGGTCTATGCCGTGGTTGATGAGGGAGTTTTTGAGGGAGTGGGTGAAGTCTATGGTGTGGAGTGGGTCGCCAAATTGGTAGGGGCGTGTTTCGGGGTTTGTTTCGTCTCCGTGTCCGTTTTTTGGGGTGTGGTGGTTGCCTGGTTTTGTTTTCTTTAGCTTTCCGAATATTTCTTGTAGTGCTTGCTGGCGTATTGTTTGTTCGGTTTTGGGGGTTATGCGGGGTTTTTGCTGTGGTGTGTGTGGGTGTATGTAGCCTTGTGTTTTCAGGTCTTGTATAAAGTTGCCTATGCCGTAGTCGGTGGTGGTGAGGTTGTATTGCTGGTCGAGTTGGGTGAGCCATTGTAGTGCTTCTGCGGCATCGCCATTGGTGTATTGGAGTAGTTCTATAAACATGTCCAGTAGCCGCTGAAACGGTGGCTTGTCATTATTGGGCTGGTGGTGGGAGAATATGTATCCTTTCATAGCTGTACTTAAAGGTACGAAAAGGTGCAGGGTTGAAAAAAGCAGATATATTTGAGGGGAGAGGTGCAGTAAACTTTTTGGGGGAATAAGTGTTTGATGGTGAAAGGCTAAAGCTGTGTCCGAAACTTTAAGAGATCAAATGAATCGTTTCAGTATTAAAGATATTGAGAACCTTACGGGTATAAAGGCTCATACTATAAGAATATGGGAGCAACGCTATGGTATTTTGCAGCCCAAGCGCACGCCCACTAATATTCGCTACTACGATAGTGATGATCTTAAGCTGGCGCTTCGGGTGGCATTGCTGAATAGCTATGGGTATAAGATTAGCCGCATACACCAGATGAATGCCGAAGAAATGAATAGCCTGATAGGAAAGGTGAGTGATAAAGAGTTTCGGCTACAGGCACTGGTAAACGAACTGCTGGAGGCTACACTTGCCGTGAACCTTGATTTGTTTGAAAATTTGATTGATCAGTTCATAAAAAGAAATGGGATAGAGCAAACGGTAGAGCAGCTTATATTTTCGTTTCTGGAAAAGATTGGGTTGATGTGGCTTTCAGATCGGATATTTCCTGCGCAAGAGCATTTGATCAGCAATGTTATTTATCGGAAAATAGCCGTAGCTATAGAACAATTACCGTCAAAGCAACCACAAGATTCGCCCACTATTTTATTGTTTCTTCCTGAGGGAGAAATACACGATTTGGGATTGTTATACGTACATTACTTACTAAGAAAGCAGAAGATAAACCCTATTTATCTCGGCCCAAACACTCCTTTAAAAGAAGCACTTTTTGTTTATGAAATGAAAAGTCCGGAGTACATCTATTTACATCTCACTTCTATAGTTGAGAGTTTTGATTGCAATAAGTATCTCCAAAAAGTTTCTAAACTTTTTCCTGACTGCACCATCTATGTTTCGGGAACTATGCTGCAATCAAAAAAATATCATCAGCCTTCCAACATCCAATTTCTCTTCAACCTTAAAGAAGTAAGAGAAGCATTGCTTGCGCTATAAATTTTTGTTGTTTAGGTATATTGTTTCAATCCTACGCAATGACTCCACACAACATTTTTGAGCAGAAAAACTGTTTAACATTGTAGTGCAAAACAATAAACAGAATGACTGCTACAGATTTTACCTATTTGGTTTCTCGCCACAGCGATTTTCTTCGTCCTTATGCCGTAACACTCACAAAAGACCACGAAGACGCAAAAGATTTATTTCAGGAAACAATGCTTCGTGCGCTCCTCAACAAAGAAAAATATCAGTTTGGTACCAACCTTAAGGCTTGGCTTTACACCATTATGCGCAACATTTTTATCAACAACTACCGGCGCAATAAGAAGTTTTCGAAGATAGAAAATGAAACTGCCTCAGATTATTTTATAAATGAAAGCGGTAGGATAAACAATAATGGCTGGCAAAACTTGCGAATAGCAGAAATCAAAAATGCAGTCGAAAACCTGCCCGGTGTTTTCAGAATGTCGTTTGAACTTTATTATTCAGGCTATAAGTATCAGGAAATTTCCGAACTCTTGAATGAACCTTTGGGAACAGTGAAAAGTCGTATTCACTTTGCCAGAAAAATGTTGGTAGCAAAAATTGATCGCTGAAAACTTAGGGTTTCTTAGGGTTGAAACTCGTAACAACCAATATCAAATTTTGCGCCTTGCGGTCGCGGTTTGTTGTCGAGATCATTTACTAAACTAACCGAAGCGCCATTGTCAATTAAAGGAGAATTTGATTTGGGACGAAAGTTTTGCTTTTCGTAATTCTCAAATTGTGGGTCTTCATTTAATATGCAGTTCACGAAGTTGAGTTCATGTTTTGGTAAATTGAACGTTGGCTTCTCTTCCTGATTATGTTTCACCAGGCAATTTGTAAAGGTTGTATGATATTCCGTTTCGTCCACTTTATTTACAAATAGCTCGTTTTCTAAAGAACCATAAATGAGGCAGTTTGTAAAAACGGCAGTGAGGTCGCCGGCAATAACCTGCATGTTTGAAACTGGAAAATAGTTGAGTACCGCTACTGTAGGCTCATCGGTGTGCGATACTTTCTTAGGAAAAAAATTGATGAAATCGCAGTTTGTAAACTCATAAGTTCCGCCTTGAAATATAGCCAGGGCTTGCGCACCACAATCATTGACAAGACAATTCTCTGCTTTAATATTTCCACCAAAACTAAGTATGCCGTAACCAAGAGAATTTTGAATAATTGTGTTTTTAAGTGTTAACTGAAGTGGAATACCCGGCATTCCAAAAACCTCAATTGCAAATGGCAGTCCTCCGCTAATATTATTTCCACAGTTTTTTAAAACACACCACTCCATTTTGTTTCCTGTACTGCTGCTGTCAAAATAAATTCCTCCCCATTCCCCCGGATAACCCTCGTTACCAAAATACCCACGATCCAGCCGATCACCCTGAAAAATGATACTATCCTTTTTCGTACCCAAAGCATTTAATGTACCCAGCACATACAGGCGAGAGTCGGCGTGCATATAAATTCTACAGCCCGCAGGTATGTTCAATGTATGACCTTTGTCCACCGCGGCACTGTGGAGAATGACGTAAGGTTTATCCGTTTTCCATGTAGTGTTTTCCTGAATTACACTGTCTCTCAGATAGTAGGCGTTTTGACCGTAGGCATAAAAAGGCAAGGAATATTCTTTTCCATTCATTGTGGCAATTAAACGGTCTTCAACTATAAAAGGAATTGTATCATTATTAGGATCAATCTTTACGGTAGCAAAAACATAAATACTATCGTTTGCAGCAAGCTCAATATCCGTTACGTTGTTACCACTAATTCCATTTATATTCAGGTGAAAAAATGAATTGCCTCCGTTGTGCAGTCTTACAGAACTAATGTTTACTTTCTGATTTTGCGGATTAAAAATCTTTAGCTGAAGCGTAAAACTTCCCAGCGAAGTAAAAACGGTATCAAAGTTTAAAGTATCGGTAGAAAACTGAAGTTCGCCGCCAGAAGTAAGCAAACTTTCCTTTTTACAAGAAGAACTAAAAACAGTGGCTATGATGAAAAGAAAAGCAATAGCAAAACCTGGTAAGCGCATGAAAAACGTAGGTTGACTGGTAAAGTTAAGCAAGTGAGATTATAACGTGTTGCCGTAAAAAATATTTCCCCAAGGCAAAAATGCCGCATTATTTACAGCAAAACTCTTGCGTCCGAAACCTACTTTTGTCAGTATATGAGTTGTATTACCCTGCTCTCAGACTTCGGACTTATTGATGCATCCGTAGCATCTGCCAAGGGAATATTGATGCAATACACTCCCCATATTCCCATCATAGACATTAGCCACTCTATCGAACCATTTCATGGGCAGCAGGCCGCATATATTCTCGCATCTGCTTACAAAAATTTTCCCGAAGGTTCGGTACACATTATTCTGTTCGATGTTTTTTCAGAAAAAGAACCACGTCTTTTGCTCTGCGAAAATGAAGGACATTATTTTCTGGCACCCGACAATGGGATTCTCTCCCTTGCTTTCAACAATAAACCCGACAATGTGTGGAGCTGCATGGAGCTGACAAAACAAAACGTGTTTAAAGACTGGCTGCATCAGGCCGCAAGCATTATTAAGCAATTGCAAACAAGTAGTGCCGCCTCTTTACAACTAAAAAGCTGCGAGTTAAAAAACGCGCCAGTGCATTGGTTGCCAAAAGTAAATGGCAATGTAGTTGAGTGCCATGTGATACATATTGACCGGTTTGAAAATGTAGTAATCAACATTACCCAAACCCAATTTGAGGAGGTGCAAAAAGGCCGCCCATTTCGCATACAGTTTATGCGCGACGAAGAAATTAATACACTTCGAAAACATTATTCCGACGAACGAGAAGGCGAAAAACTATGCAGGTTCAATGCTACTGGCTACCTCGAAATTGCCATCAACCGTGGAAAGGCCGCCAGTCTCTTTGGCTTACGATTGCACCAAAAACAACACGTGATGTACAACACCATTAAAATCTTTTTCGAATGATAGTTCGAATAGTGCAATTGACTTTTAGAGAAGAGGAGGTAACCAATTTTCTTTCTCTTTTTGAAGAAAGAAAGCAACTGATCAGAACCTTTGAAGGCTGCCAGCACCTGGAGCTTTGGCAAGATGCACACCAATCTCATATTTTCTTTACCTACAGCATTTGGCGCAGCGAACAAGATTTAAACCATTACCGTTTTTCACCTCTGTTTAAAGATACCTGGGCAAAAACCAAAGCGCTGTTTGCACACAAGCCGCAGGCATGGAGCGTAAACCAGAAAGTGATAGTGACACCGGCTTAGGAGGTAGCATTTTCTTTTGCAATGCCTACCGGAAGTAGTGAGGATGCCCTTTGCAAGTTTACAAAACGCGCCATAAGTAGTGGAAATGCGTTTTGCAAGTTTACAATGCCTGCCGGAAGTAGTGCGGATGCGTTTTGCAAGGTTGCAATGCCCGCCGTAAGTAGTGGAAATGCCTTTTGTAAAAGCTGTAATATGCTCATTGCAAATGTGTTTTTTGCCTGCATTCCTTCTTTTTGCTTTCTAAAAAAATACTTAAGAAAAAGCATTTATAGAGAATGTTTATTTTCATAATTTCGGAAAAATCTAAAAAACGTCTGTTATGAAATTTTTTAAAACCTCTGTGATTGCACTCACTTTTCTTACAGGTTCGCTCTCTTCATTTGCCCAAACTGCTGAAGAAATTGTATCGAAACACCTTACCGCAATAGGTGGAGAAAGTAAATGGAAAACTATTAATACGCTGAAACTAACAGGTGCTATGAGCGCACAGGGTATGGAAATGCCAATTACCCTTACGCAGGTACATAACAAAGCAATGCGCATGGACATAACCATAATGGATATGGCCAACTACCAAATTCTTACAAAGACCGAGGGGTGGGTTTATTTCCCAATTCAACAGCAACAAAAACCTGAACCAATGACCGCCGACCAGGTGAAAGATGCACAAGATCAGCTTGATATTCAGGATGAGTTGGTGGACTATAAAGCAAAGGGCAGTAAAATAGAATTTCTTGGTAAAGACGACATGGAAGGAACTGAGGTTTTTAAAGTAAAACTGGTTAATAAAGAGGGTAAGGAAAAAACCTTGTTTTTTGATATTGCCAACTACTATTTGATAAGAGAAATAGACAAGGTAAAAGCTGATGGCAAAGAGCAGGAGATGGCAACCAACTTTAGTAATTTTCAAAAGCTTCCCGAAGGCATCGTAATGCCAATGTCTATAGAAACCCCAATGGGTCCTATGACGATAAAAGCGGTAGAAGTAAATCCAAAAGTGGATGAGAACATTTTCAAGCCTGCAAACTAAATTTCAAATACCAGCATTAGCCCGGTCTCAGCCGGGCTTTTTTTATCTAAAATTTTTTTCAAAACAACTTTCTGTATGAAAAACCACTACGCACTTCTCATCGCATTTTTCTGCACCGGCATTTTACATGCACAAACAAAAATTACCTCTTCCACATTCGGCATGATGGAAGCTCGCCATCTGGGCCCCGGTACTATGAGTGGTCGCATCACCGCGCTCGAAGGTGTTATTGAAGACAATAAAACACTTTACGTGGGCACAGCAGGCGGCGGCGTATGGAAAAGCACAAATGCAGGTGCATCATGGAAACCTATGTTCGACAAATATTGTCAGAGTATTGGGGCGTTAGCAATTGATCAGAAAAATCCGAAAGTTGTATTTGTAGGAACAGGTGAAAGCAATATGCGCAATTCAGTTTCCATTGGAGACGGTTTATACAAAAGCACAGACGGCGGAGATAATTGGAAGAAGATTGGATTGGATAGCACGGAACATATTGCCAAGATAATTGTGAATCCAAACAACTCTGATGTAGTGTATGTTGCTGCACCTGGTCCGTTGTGGAGCGATAGCAAGCACAGAGGTTTGTACAAATCGGTTGATGGCGGAAAGACCTGGGATAAGATTCTTTACATTAATGAAAAGGCTGGTTGTGCAGATGTTTCTATTGATCCCACCAACCCCGAAATTGTTTATGCAACTACATGGGAATTCAGAAGGCTTCCTTACTCTTTCAACTCTGGTGGAAAAGGTAGTGGCATTTATAAAAGCCTTGATGGTGGAAAGACCTGGAAAGAATTGAAAAATGGTTTGCCTGCAAAACCTTTTGGGCGTGTAGCGCTGGCGCTTGCTCCATCATCTCCCAAAAAACTATTAGCAATTGTTGAAGCTAAAGAAACAGGTCTATACATTTCAGAAGATGGGGGTGAAAACTGGAAAGCTCAAAGTGCTACGATGAATGTTACGGCACGTCCATTTTATTTCAGCACTATTGTTTTCGACCCTAAAGATGCGAACAGAGTTTATCGCCCTGCGTTTAGTTTTTCTTATTCCAATGATGGTGGATATTCTTTTGCAGAAGCATCTTACGATGGTGGCTGGGTTCATGCTGACCACCATGCACTTTGGATCAATCCGAACTATACAAATCAAATGTATCTCGGCACCGATGGCGGCGTTTACTTTAGTATGGATCGTGGCGCTACCTGGTTCTTCGTGCAAAACCTTCCTGTCTCTCAATTCTATCACGTAGCTATAGATAATCAGAAACCTTACAGAATTTATGGTGGCTTACAGGATAATGGTAGTTGGATGGCACCATCTGCTGCGCCCGGTGGTATTGGCAATGCAAGCTGGATGAACATTCATTTCGGTGATGGCTTTTGGACACTACCAGATCCTAATGATGCCAATATTGCTTATGCAGAATATCAGGGTGGAAATATGTCGCGCATTGATCTCACCACTTTGAAATCCGTAAAAATAAAACCCCAACAAACACCAAAAGAAGACAAGCTACGCTGGAACTGGAATACGCCAATAGTAACCGGCGTTACCCACAAAAAAAATCTATACGCAGGCGCACAATACTTGTACAAATCCACCGATCAGGGAAGAGGCTGGGAACGCATTTCTCCCGACCTTACTACAAACGACAAAAAGAAACAAGAGCAGGAGGAATCTGGCGGACTAAGCATGGATAATACTTCTGCGGAAAATCATTGCACCATCTTCACCATTGCAGAATCACCCCTCGATGGAAACATGATATGGGTAGGAACCGATGACGGAAACATTCAGCTCACAACCGATGGTGGTAAAACATGGGCAAACCTCGCTAAGAACTATGCAACGACAGGAATACCTCCACAGACATGGGTAAGCAGCATCGAACCATCGCGCTACGACAAGAATGTAGTCTATGCAACTTTTGACAATCACATGTACGGCGATCATAAAACTTACCTCGCAAAATCAGGCGACATGGGTAAGACCTGGCAGATGATGAAGAGCGAGGAGTTTACCGGATTTGCGCATAAAATTCGTGAAGACCTGAAAGTAAAAGACCTCCTTTTCCTCGGTACGGAAATGGGATTGTTTGCAACTGTGGATGGCGGTGAAAGCTGGTTCAGAATGAAGAACAACATACCGGAATACGCACTTGTACGCGACATACAAATTCATCCTGAAACACATGATTTAGTTCTGGGAACACACGGACGCGGAATAATTGTAGTGGACGACATCACACCTATGCGCGAACTCACCAAAACTATTGCCGAAAACAACGTGTACATCATTCCAAACAAGCCGGTAGCAGTATCTATGGGTAAGTATGGAGCAGGCGGTTTTCCCGACAACGGAGGCTGGCGCGCAGGCAATCCTGCTTACACCTACACACAGCCCATTCAATATTACCTCAAAGAAAGAGTGAATACCGGCGATGTAAAACTTGAGGTGTATGATAACAATGGTAAACTCGTTCAATCCATTCCTGGTAGCAAAAGAAAGGGCATCAACAAAGTATATTGGAACCTTCGCTACACACCGCCAAAAGTCGCAACCGGCGGTAGCAAACCAGACTATTCAGGCTTCACCGCACCGCAGGTATTGCCCGGCGATTATAAAGTGAAAATCAAAATTGGCGATAAAGAATACAACTCGGATCTAAAGTTGGTACACGACGCGGAAAATAAAAACTACGCACCAGAAGACAGAAAAATACAGCACGATGCAGCCATGCAACTATACCAACTCCACGAAACACTCTACTCCCTCGTAGAAAAAATAAACACCCAACAAAAAATGATAAAAGACAATGACAGCACTATAAAAACAAACAAGAGTAAAAAACTCCTTACCGAATACAACTCCAAGCTCGAAGCCCTGCGCGCAACACTGCTCGCCACAAAATCAAAATCAATATTTGCAGACGAAGAAAAACTAAGAGAGCAGATATCAGACTTATACGGCACCATTTGCTATCAGGAAGCACGCCCTACCAACCTTCAGCTTGCACGCGCTACACAGTTAATAGAAGAAGTGAAAAAAGCAGAAACTGCCTATCAACAAATTGAAACTAAATATGCCGCACAAGCAAAAAGCACAATAGAAACCGAAAAGAAAATAGGAACATCTACAGGTAGCCGCTCCAGCAACTAAAAAACACGAACTAATACTAAAACCACAAAGGCCGTTTCCACGCGGTCTTTGTGCATTTTAAAATTTAGTCCAACTGCGCAAGTGCTCCCGTAGGTGTAAGATGAAGCTTGCCTGAAGGATAAACCTCCAAAAGACATAAATCTTTTAAAACCTCCACCGAATTCGCTATCTGATCCACGGAAACATTTAGCTCGCCGGCAAGTTCTCCAACGGTCAGTATTGTTTGTTCTCCCTTCGTTTTTTTCAGGATAATTTTGTGTAATTCCATTGCGTAAACCATTGCTTCTTTTTTGTATCTGTCGAGAGCAATTGGCTAAGTCGCTGGAGAGAGATGATGAAATGATTCTGTAATGTAGGCTATTACTTCCATCCAGCGTGTTAATTACATTTTTTAATGTTTCATCACTCCGCCATTTTACTTGCCCTCGACCCATACTTTTTTACGCTTTCTTCCATGAATGGTTCGTGACGACACGAACCAAGGCGAAGCAATCTGATGCACGTATTAGATTGCCAAGCTGGTTTTTAAATCAGCAACCAGTTAGGTTAAAAACTAAAGTTGGGCTACAGTATAGGGACATGGATGGCTATTTTTCTTATTTTTGGAACGTTATTTTCAATATTAACGATGGGAGAGATAGCCGCAGGGCCGTTGCTTGGTAAAATAGATACGCCAGATGATCTGAAAGGGTTGGACAAGGCACAGTTGCAACAGGTGTGCGATGAGTTGCGGCAGTTTATTATAGATTGTGTGAGTGTGCATGGCGGGCATTTTGGTGCCAGCCTGGGCGTAGTGGAACTTACGGTGGCGCTGCATTATGTGTTTGCCACACCCTACGATCAGCTTGTGTGGGATGTAGGGCACCAAGCCTACGGACACAAGATACTTACCGGGCGGCGCAAAGTTTTTCATACAAATAGAAAGTACGGTGGCCTTAGTGGGTTTCCGAAGCGCGGCGAAAGTGTGTATGATGCATTTGGGGTGGGGCATTCTTCTACATCAATATCTGCGGCGCTGGGTATGGCTATAGCATCGAGGCTAAAGGGCGAGTTGGAGCGATAGCATGTGGCCGTAATAGGCGATGGGGCTATGACTGCGGGCTTGCCGTTTGAAGCATTGAACCATGCGGGTGTAAGTAATAGCAACGTGCTGATAATACTGAACGATAACAACATGTCAATAGACCCCAACGTGGGCGCGTTGAAAGAATATCTTACAGATATAAGTACGTCGCAAAGCTGGAACAGGTTTCGGGATGATGTGTGGAAGTTTTTGGGGAAGTTGCCGTATGCAGATTTTCAGCGGGAGCTGGCATCGAAAATAGAAGCGAGCGTAAAAGGTGTGATATCGAAAAGTAGTAATCTTTTTGAAGCGCTGGGGCTAAGGTATTTTGGGCCTATTGATGGGCATAATGTGTTGAAGCTGGCAGAAATTCTTGAAGACCTTAAAAACATTCCGGGACCTAAGTTGCTGCACATAAAGACGGTAAAAGGTAAAGGCTACGACCTTGCAGAAAAAGACCAGACGCTGTGGCATGCACCCGGCACATTTGATAAGATAACAGGTAAGATCAATAAAAAAATTGTTACCATTCCCGAACCTCCGAAATATCAGGATGTGTTTGGCCATACGCTGGTAGAACTGGCAGAGAAGAATTTAAAGATAATGGGCATAACGCCCGCTATGCCTTCCGGCTGCTCTTTGAAATACATGATGGAGCAAATGCCCGACCGAGCACTGGATGTAGGTATTGCCGAGCAACACGCAGTGACTTTAAGTGCAGGACTTGCTACGCAGGGCATGAAGGTGTTTTGCAACATTTACAGTTCGTTTATGCAGCGCGCCTACGATATGGTGGTACACGATGTAGCCATTCAGAAACTGCCTGTGGTATTTTGTCTGGATCGCGCGGGGCTTGTAGGAGACGATGGCCCAACCCATCATGGTGCGTATGATATTGCCTATATGCGTTGTATCCCGAACATGGTGGTAAGCGCCCCGATGAATGAAGCAGAGTTGCGCAACTTAATGTACACAGCCCAGCTTGATGAAATGGAACTTCCGTTTGTAATCCGGTATCCGCGCGGACAAGGAGTAATGCCGGAGTGGCGTACACAAATGGAAAAGATTGAAATTGGCAAAGGACGAACAATAAGAAAGGGTGAAGATGTTGCAATATTAACCTTTGGACACCCGGGCAATTTTGCAGTAGAAGCCTGCAAGACTTTAGTAACAGATGGCTTGAACCCTGCACACTTCGATATGCGTTTTGCCAAACCATTAGATGAAGAGCTGCTCCACGATGTGGCACATAGATTCTCAAAGATCATTACCGTAGAAGATGGAACAATTGTAGGCGGGTTCGGCAGTGCTGTGTTGGAGTTTATGGCCAGCAACAATTATACACCGGAGGTAACCATACTGGGCATACCAGATCGCATTGTAGAACACGGAAAACCAGAAGAATTGCACCGCGAATGTGCCTACGATGCAAAAGCTATTGTAGATGCCGTTCGTGCAATGGTGGGTGTAAAAGTGAATGAGGTTATTTTGGCATAAAAGCGCCATCAACTTTCTCCCAAATTGATATGCTATGAAAACAATTTTTGCATTCGTATGCAGCTTGTTCCTTTATGCTTTAACGGCAAATGCTAAGTACAATAAAGACTAAAGCGAGAGTTTGTTTCGGATAACCGATGCGCGGTAGAGTTGTATAAATGCCTTGAAGTAGGGAATTAATTCTTGAGATGCCATTTCATTTTTTTCTTGTAAAATATTATTACGGCACAAGCTGTCAGTTTTAAAATGGTACAAAGCTGCCGGTTTTAATTCATTGGCCGTAAGAAAATAATCATTCATGTACCATTGATATTTGCCCGACAATTCATTAATTACAAAACGTGGATAGGCGCTTCTGAAAGCACTATTTCCAAAAGAAAAAAATGGTTGATCGTATCCCAGATAATCCAAGACAGTCGGCAATATGTCTATGTGTTGAAAGACTGTGTCTGTACTACCTTTTAGCGTCGTATCTCCAGGCGCATAGAAAATGATGGGAATGGCATAAACACCCATATTTAAAGAAGAATAGTAAGGGTCTTTTGACGAAGGGGCTGTATGGTCGGAAGTAATCACAAACAGTGTGTTTTCAAACCAGGACTGTTTTGAAGCAGTCTGAAAAAATTTTCTAAGCGATTGATCTGTGTAAGCAATTGTTTGTTGCACCGGTAATGCACCTGTAGGCAATGTGCCTTTATATTGTTGCGGCACTTCAAACGGGTCGTGAGAAGTAAGTGTAAAAACCGAAGTCATAAACGGCTGCGGCAAACTGTTTATACTACGTGCGCAATATTGCAAAAATGGTTCGTCCCAAATTCCCCAATGTCCATCGTAATCAGCTTCGTTATTGTATTCCTTTCTGCCATGATATTTGTCAAAGCCGGCATTGGAGGCATAAATATCGAAGCTCATTGTGCCATTTGTACCACCGTGATAGAAAGCGGTTTTGTACCCTTTATCTTTCAACAATTGCGGTAGCGAGGTAAGTTTGTTTGTGCCGTATGAGGAGGTTGTGAAAGGCTCATTCATCAATGAAGGAATGCCCGATAATATTGCCGGAATACCCTCAGCAGAGTGCAAAGCATTTGCATAGGCATTTCTGAAAACAAATGAATGCGGCATGAGGCTGTCCAAAAAAGGCGTAAAACTTTTTCTTCCTCCAAGTCCGGTGTATTCTTTTGAAAAACTTTCAAGAATAATCACTACAACATTCTTTTTTTGAAACGACTTGCCTGCATAATTCTTTACAGGATTAAAATATTTTTTCAATTCCTCTTCACTGAAAAAATGCACTTCTTCAACCTTGCCCGAATAGCTGTGCATAATGCTGAACGGTGTGTTGAGTACAATCGCCACAAACTTGTTGTCCGTAACCTGTAACGCATTTCCATTACCAATTGGAATAAGTTGCAGCCCTCCACGCATTCCTATTACGCACAAACCACTCGCAAGAATGAGCATTATAGTTTGTCCCGCAGCAATCATCCATTTCGGAACATCAGAAACATTACTATCAATCGGGGTCTTTTTCTGAATCCATTTATTCGCTTTGTACAATAAGAAAACCAAAAGGAAAATACCCAGCGGAGCATACCAATAAGTAGTAATAAAATGAGGGAGCAAAGCAATAAAATCACTCTTCCGGGTAATCATATCCAGCACATCGTTGGTAGCGCGCTTTGCTGTAAAAGGGAAATAAGCCCAATCACTTATTTCAAATGAAAAAGCAATAGCGTTGATTGCAATGAACAGCCACGGAGTGAACTTTTGCCATCGCGGCATTTGCCAGAGTGGGAGCGGTAAGAGTAGTAAAAAAAAGTATAGGAAGTTAACGGTGACAATGGTGGAAATATCAAAGCGCAGTCCATGGAAACACAAACGAAAGAATTCGCCGAGTGTTAGGTCGCTAAACCGTTCAATGTTGATAATTGTAAACATGCACCTGCACAAAAAGTAGCAGAGCAGCAGCAATAAAATCTGTAAGAAAATTCTTTTGATTGGCGGAAATAATACCTTCATTCTTTTTACCAATTCATACGCTGCCTCAAACTCCTGATCTGCTCCATGTGATGCCTTCCATGCCACGCATATAAATCAGTCATTTCCCAAACGGGTACATAGCGTTCATGTTCAGGATGAAAATACGTGCGTTCCCAATCTTCGGGGTGCATATTGCGCAGTGCCTGTACCCAACGCAAATGCAAAGCATGAACCAAAGTCACGGAAACATTTACAGGAACAGTTTCAACATCTGGTAATTCTGCCCACAATTTTTCATTGTATGGTTTCACAACCGGACTTTCTTCGGTAAGTGTCAGTTTCAATCTTATGTAGGCATTCATGTGGCTGTCGGCAATGTGGTGTATCACCTGATTAATGGTCCAGCCGCCGGGTCTGTAAGGAGTGTCAAGTTGTGCAGCGTCAAGATTTTCGATGCAGTGATCCAGCCATTTTGGAAGCGCTTCAATTGCCGCGATCCATTCATTTTGCAATTCAGGCGGATATTTTTCCGGAGCTTCGTAACGGCCTATCGGGTAGGCAAGCTGTTCATGACTGTCGTCCATGTTTCTTTGTGTTGAAAATAAAGTAACGCAAATTTAATTTACCAAACACTACCCACGAAACGAATGTTTATACCGATCAGAAAAATGCCAGTGCTTTAATTATTTTTATTGCAAACACTTTCTGCCGTGTCGCATCAGCATGAACGCAAAGAAAAAATTTGTCTTAACTGCAACGCCGGATTAATCGGCCGCTATTGCCATTCGTGTGGACAAGAAAACATTGAACCAAAAGAAAGTGTATGGCATTTGTTCGTTCATTTTTTTAACGACATCACACATTTTGATGGAAAATTTTTCCACTCCATAAAGTTATTGATAAGCAAGCCAGGATTTCTTTCAGAAGAGTATATGAAAGGAAGAAGGGCAGATTACCTGAATCCTATCAGAATGTACCTGTTCATTTCGTTTGCTTTTTTCTTTCTGCAGTTTTCGTTGCCCGATGTAGAAAACCCAAGGAATGAGACTAAAGTTGAAATGAAAAGGTCATCACACGATATGCAACCAGAAGCTTAAATAGTTGATACGCTAAAAACGGGGATTTATGGTACGAAAGACGGTGTGATTGTGGACAATAATGCATGGTTCAACCGCGCGGCAAATTTATACGAAACAGTAAACGAGTATGATGCTGCACAAAAGGACTTGCCCAAAGCCTTGCGTGATTCATGGTGGGAACAGAAAGTGGCAAGAAGAATAATTGCGTTTCGCCAATACGTGGAGAAACATGAAGAAACCTGGACGGACGACTTCATAGAAATATTTGCGCACTCTATTCCCAAAATGCTATTTATCTCCATCCCGTTTTTTGCCCTACTTCTTTATTTGCTGTACATCCGCAGCAGAAAAAATTACTACTACGTAACGCACGGCATTTTTACTATTCATCTTTATTGCGCCATATTTCTTCTGTTGGTTTTGCAACTGCCTTTCGATTATCTTAATAGCAGAACAGGAGATATAATCTCGGCTGTTTTTGTTTTCATCTTCCCAGCCATTTATTTGTTCCTTGCCATGAGAAGATTTTACAAACAAGGGCTTGCGAAAACCATTCTAAAATTCATTCTGCTTCTGGCTTCATCCGGCTTCATTTTCTTTATACTACTTGCAGTATTTTTTGTGAATGCACTGTTAGCGCTGTCAGGCGGCGTACACTAATTAAGTGGGATCTACGTCGAACAAAATCTGCAAACTTGTATATCCTTTTTGCGAAGTAATTGACTGTTTTTGATTTTTCAGAAAGGCTTTTACCTGCTCCAATACTTTTACATCGCGTGGGCATTTTATCCAGACTTCATGAATAAAGAGGTTTCGTATTCTGCTTACTAACGCCGGTACAGGACCTTGAACCGCAATGCCCGATATTGTCTTTAGCGATTGTGCTAACTGGGCGGCGGCGCTTATTGCTTTGGGTTCTTCTTTGTGTTTGAAAGAAATTTTTATCAACCTCGAAAAGGGAGGATAGGCGAAGAACTCCCGGTATTTTATTTCATGAGTGTAAAACGCACTCACATTATGCTCCGTCACCCATTGCAAAACCGGATGCTGCAAATTGAAAGCCTGGATGATTACTTTGCCTGCACCATCGGTTCTTCCAGCTCTTCCGCTTACCTGCTCCATCAGTTGAAAAGCTCTTTCATTCACCCGAAAATCAGGATAGCTTAAAAGACTGTCGGCGCTTAAAATTCCAACGAGTGTCACCTTTGCAAAATCCAAACCTTTTACCACCATCTGAGTTCCTACAAGAATATCAATCTTGTGTTTTTCCAGTTGCTCCAGCAGTTCACTCATACTTTTCTTTCCGCGCATACTGTCCACATCCATGCGTGCTATTCGCGCTTCAGGAAATATTTGCTGCACTTCTTCTTCTATTCGCTCGGTACCAAAAGTTTTGCTTTGTAAACGGTTGCTGCCGCAGGAAGGACAAGTATGAATAACCGCAGATTTTAGTCCGCAATAATGGCAATGAAGCTTGTCCGAACTTTTGTGATAGGTGAGCGAAACAGCACAATTTTTACAATGAGGAACCCACCCACAAACCGTACAAATTTGAAAAGGCGCATACCCTCTTCTGTTTTGAAAAAGTATGATTTGCTTTTGTTCCTGCAGCGCTTCTGTCATAGCCTGCAATAATTCTGGTGTTATCAACTTTATGCCTTGTGGTTTTAGCTTTTCGAGCGACTTTGCATTCACCACTTCTATTGCAGGCAGGCTTACACCCATGTATCTTTCATTCAAAGGCACGTACCCGTACTTTCCTTGGTGTGCATTGTACATGCTCTCCACAGAGGGCGTAGCAGATCCGAGAATGACGCGGGCATTGTATAGAGAAGCAAGATAGATGGAGGCATCGCGTGCGTGAAACCGGGGCGAAGGATCTTTCTGTTTATAAGACGGATCGTGTTCTTCATCCACTATTATCAAACCAAGATCATCGTAAGGCAACCAAAGGGCAGAGCGTGGCCCCACTATAATTTTATACTGATGCGTTTTTACTTTCTCCCAAATTTCTACACGTTCATTATTGCTAAAACGCGAATGATATACACCAACCTGCTCACCGAAATACGCATACAGTCTGCTCACCAACTGCGTGGTCAATCCTATTTCAGGCAACAGTAGCACTGCTTGTTTGCCACCTTCCACACAAGCCTTTATTTTTTCAACGTATAAAAGGGTTTTGCCACTGCCTGTTACTCCTTCCAGCAGCACTACATTTTTTTCATTCAACTTTTCACCAAGGAGGTCAAACGCTTTTTGCTGGACTGGCGAGAAAGTTACTTCCTTCACTTCGTCGGTTGCATGGAAGACCAAACGATCTACATCCCTTTCTTCAACAATAAAAATACCTTTATCACTCAGCGCCTTTATTTGTGCAGCACTACCCCCAGATCGTTCTAAAAGATCGTACTGGCGAACACACTTTTCTTTTAAAGAAAGTTCGATGTATGCCATCAATAGTTCCAGCTGTTTTGGTGACTTAGCAAGCCGATCAAACAAACCACTTAGCCGTGACTCATTTTTATATTCCTGCGCCAGCACTACAATCTTTTCCTTTCTGGGTTTGTACAATGGTTCTAACGAATCGTTGATCAAAACAACTTCCCGTTCCAATAACTCATTCAGCACTGCACTCAAATGCCGTTGGCCAACTATTACTTTCAAATCGCTAATGGAAATCTCTTTTTTCATTTCCAGTGCTTCAACGGCCAAATAAGCTTCGTCGCTCCAAAGAGTTGGATCATCAGGTAATGAATTGCCTTTCCACACCAATGTAGTTTCACCCATCAATTTCAAATGAGCAGGAAGAGCGGCCTGCATGATTTCGCCAGGAGCAGCGAGATAGTAATGAGCAATCCACCGCCAAAACTTTAGCTGTTTATCATTCACTACAGGTTCTTTGTCAATAATGCCTTTGATTGGTTTTACACTGTAGGATTCAGGCTGTTCATTGTGCAAACGCTCTACAAGACCAGCGTATTGTTTATTTCTTCCCAATGAAACTTCTACCCGCATCCCAATTTGCAATGCTTCTTGTAATTCATGTGGTACACCATAAGTAAGCACTTGTGGCAAATTGAGCGGAAGAATAACATCAGCGAAGCGAAATGAGGAAGAAGAATTGCTGGATGCTAAAAGCATGGTCGCAAGTTAATTTGATAATTTGAAGATGAGATGATTTGATGTGGTGCGACACAGGCGATATTATCAAATTGACACATTATCAAATCACTCAATCGCCTTACCTTTACCCCCTAAAAGTTTTGAAGCAGCATTATGGCGAAGACTACTGAAAAGAAATGTTCTTTTTGTGACCGTGCAGAAAGTGAGGTGAACATACTATTCACAGGAATGAAGGGAAATATTTGTGATCAGTGTATAGACAATGCGTACTATTTGCTACAGGAAGCGGTGGGAGATTCCCAAAAAGGAAAAGAAAAAGATATGAAGCTGAACCTGCAGCAACATAAACTTTATAAACCTAAAGAAGTCAAAGAATTTCTTGACCAGTATGTAATTGGACAAGACGATGCTAAGAAGATTTTGTCGGTAGCTATCTACAACCATTACAAAAGGCTTACAATGCCAACGATAGACGATGTAGAGATTGAAAAATCCAACATCATAATGGTAGGGGAAACAGGAACAGGCAAAACATTACTCGCTAAAACTATTGCCCGCTTGCTACAAGTACCGTTTGCCATAGTAGATGCCACTGTTTTTACAGAAGCCGGGTATGTAGGTGAAGATGTGGAAAGCATTCTTTCCCGCTTACTACAGGCTTGCAACTTTGATGTGGCTGCAGCAGAGCGCGGCATTGTTTACATTGATGAGATAGATAAAATTGGTCGTAAGAGTGATAACCCTTCTATAACGCGTGATGTGAGTGGTGAAGGTGTGCAGCAGGCAATGTTGAAATTGCTGGAAGGATCCGAAGTATTGGTTCCGCCGCAAGGTGGTAGAAAGCATCCTGAGCAAAAGATGGTGAAAGTGAATACACAAAATATCCTCTTTATCTGCGGTGGTGCTTTTGAAGGAATTGATAAGATGATAGCACGCCGTGTGCAGACTTCCGCCATTGGTTATAATGCAATTAAATCCACCAAAGAATTAGACCGTGCTAATTTGCTCCAATACGTAAATGCGCAAGATCTTCGCACGTTCGGGCTTATACCAGAATTGCTTGGTCGCCTCCCGATAGTAACCTACCTTAATCCGCTTGACAAACCAGCTTTAAAACGGATTCTTACAGAGCCTAAAAATGCACTCATCAAGCAATACAGAAAGCTGTTTGAATATGAAGGTGTGAAGTTGGAAGTGTCGGACGATGCGTTGGATTATATGGTTAACAAAGCGGTGCAATATAAACTTGGCGGGCGCGGCTTACGTGCTATTTGCGAAATGATATTGACCGATGCTATGTTCGATATTCCATCACAGGAAAAGAAAGAAGGAGTGTTTTATTTAACGGCCGACTACGCAAGGCAAATGTTGGAGCATTCCAAACTCGATTATATAAAAGCAGCCTAACAGAAAATTCAAAAGGTAAAATTCAAAAAATACAACCACTATGCAGGAACTCGTAAATGAACTCGTAGCAAAAGCTGGCCTTACACAAGAACAAGCTGAAAAGTCTATTGAGGTTATCAAAACGTACATTCAATCGCAGTTGCCACCAATGATGCAGGGAATGGTTGACAACTTTATGACTGGCCAGCAAGGCAACAATGATAGATTAGGTGAGTAAATAAAAAATGGTAAAGCCTTAGAGAGCATTTAAGGCTTTACCATAAAAAATCAGTTACTCAACCTGCTTCCACTGCTATTCCGTCTTCTACATCTTTATAATGCTTTACCTGATCGAGCGCATCGGGCACTACGTCGCTGATAATAACTATAAAAGAGTTCTTCGCAGCATTTTGTAATGCATAGTCTATCGCCTCACTTTCCCTGCGAAAATCTTTGATTTGCATCTGTGGTTTTATGTTGTGAATCCCTTTGCTGATAAGCGCTATCATTTCCTGCTCGCTTCGTCCTCTCAGGTTTTTATCTTGCCGGATAATGATCTCATCAAATATTTTAGCCGACTCTTCTCCAAGTGAAATAATATCTTCATCGCGCCTGTCGCCTACACCTGCTACTATTCCCACTTTCAAAGGAGATTCTATAGAATTCACAAATTTTCCAATTGCCTGTATGCCGTGTGTGTTGTGCGCATAGTCGAGCATCACGGTAAAATGCTTAAAGTGGAAAACATTCATTCTTCCTGGTGTCATTGCCGGTGAAGGAATGAACGTTTGCAATGCCTGCCGAATATCTTCGGTTTTGAAATCGCGTACATACACGGCCAAAATAGCTGCAAGCACATTGGCAATATTAAAAACTGCTTTACCCGAAAAGGTAAGAGGAATATCCGCCACTTTCTCAATTCTTATTTTCCAACCGCCTTTAATGATGGTTACATAGCCATGCTCGTAAACAGCAGCGAGTCCGCCCTTTGCACAATGCTCTTTTATACGCGGACTATTTTCTTCTAACGAAAACAATGCAACATTACATTCTAACCCTTCGCGCATACCATATACAAGATCATCGTCGGCATTAAGAATTGTATAGCCATCTGGCAAAACAGTTTGCGCAGCAACAGCCTTTACTCTGGCTAATTTTTCAATCGTATCAATTCCCTGCAATCCGAGATGATCTTCTGCAACGTTTGTTACAACCGCTACATCGCAATTATGAAAACCTAAACCTGCACGAAGAATACCCCCGCGTGCACATTCAAGCACAGCAAAATCTACAGTTGGGTCGCGCAATACAAATTCAGAAGAAACAGGACCGGTACAGTCGCCGCGCATCATCATCTGGTTTTGTATATAAACGCCGTCGGTGGTGGTATATCCCACTTTATGTCCCATCTGCTTTACGATGTGGGCAATCAAACGAGTAGTGGTGGTTTTTCCATTTGTACCTGAAACTGCAATGATGGGAATACGCGCACTTGTGCCCGGTGGATAAAGCATATCAATTACAGGTTCTGCAACATTTCGAGGCAAACCTTCGGTAGGGTCAAGATGCATTCTAAATCCAGGAGCAGCATTTACCTCAAGCACAGCACCACCGTTTTCCGTAATGGGAACAGAAAGTTCGTCCGCCATAATATCAATACCGCAAATGTTCAAACCGATGATGCGCGCAATTCGTTCGCACATGAAAATATTGTTGGGATGCACAAAGTCCGTAACGTCCGTTGCCGTGCCGCCTGTGCTAAGGTTTGCAGTTGGTTTCAACCAAAGTTCTTCACCATCCGCCAATACCGTTTCAAGTGTGTATTCTTTTTTATTGAGAATGTCCATAGTGAAATCATCCACCTTGATTGCGGTCAAAACTTTCTCGTGTCCATAGCCTCTGCGCGGATCGCTGTTTACAATATCAATCAGTTGCTGAATCGTATGTTTTCCATCCCCGGTTACAGCAGCGGGTGTGCGCAGTGCTGCCGCTACAAATTTGTAATTGATAACAAGCGCACGAAAATCCCTTCCCGTAATAAACTTCTCACAGATCACAGCGCGTGAATATTTTTTTGCTGCTTGCAAACCAACCACCGCATCTTCCAAATTGCGAATATTTGTAGTGGCACCTTTTCCATGGTTGCCGTTTACGGGTTTTGTAACCACCGGATAGCCAATCTTATCTATTGCTTCTTTCAGTTCTTCTTCATCGTAAACAATTCTTCCGCGTGGTACCGGAATTTCAGAGGCTTCGAGCAGGTTTTTTGTTTCCTCTTTATCACACGCGAGTTCTACCGCAATGCTACTGGTGGTACTTGCAATTGTCGCCTGAATTCTTTTTTGGTTTACCCCATAACCGAGCTGCACAAGTGAATGTCTGTTGAGACGGATATAGGGAATTTTTCTGCGAATCGCTTCTTCCACTATAGAGCCTGTACTTGGCCCAAGTCGATCATTTTCCCGAATCTCTCTTAGTGTTTGTATGTCGTTTTGAAGGTCATATTCTTCACCGGCAATCAAAGCTTCTGCAATTCTTACTGCAGCCTTCGCCGTGTAAACCCCAGCCTTTCCTTCTACATAAGAAAACACAACATGGTAAACTCCTTTTCTGTCTGCCTCACGCGTTCTGCCAAAGCCTGTGTCCATGCCTGCAAGCGTTTGGAGTTCGAGCGCAATATGCTCTATAACATGGCCCATCCATGTTCCTTCTTTTACCCGACTGAAAAACCCTCCTGGCACACCCTCCGAACAACGATGCTCATACATGGAAGGCATCAACTCTTGCAAACGTTCCAGGAAGCCGGGAATTACGTTTGTTGGCTGCTGTTCCAGCTCCTCGAGATCAAGCAACATTACGATGAGCTTATGTCTTTTTGCAGACCAGTAGTTGGGTCCGCTCATAGTTTTTATGTCAAGTATTTTCATGAAATTTCAATTACCGTATTAAGATAGCGATTATTCATTCACAACTCCAAAACCTAAAATGAATACATTTGTAGATTAACCAGTTTATAGTGAATCAACTTATACGCCCTAAGGGTTTTTTAGTTTCGGTTGGTGGTGCGGAAGATAAAGGGACAGACCTTGAGAAAGGAATTATTCAGCGCAACAGACTTAATTTTTTTGAGTTAGGTATTTTAAAGACTATCGTAAGTCTTATCAATAAAGATGAGGCACCAAAGGTGGAAGTAATCACTACTGCATCTTCAATACCCGATGAAGTTGCCGAAAATTATGCAGATGCTTTTTCAAAACTTGGCTGTAACGACGTGGGCCATTTGCGTATTCGTAAGCGTGAAGATGCATCAAACCCTGAATACCTTGAGCGATTGAAAACTTGCAACTGCATTATGCTTTCAGGGGGCAATCAGCTTCGGTTGTCTTCTATTTTCGGAGGCACAGAATTTCTAAAACTTTTAAGGGAAAAGTACATCCACGAGCATTTCGTTATTGGGGGAACCAGTGCGGGCGCTATGGCTATGAGCAATACGATGATCTATGAAGGCCGAGCAGATCATGCCCATTTGAAAGGCGAAGTGAAAATTACTACCGGACTCGGATTTATACAGAACTCAATTATAGATTCCCATTTTGATAAGCGGGGACGTTTCAACCGTTTGGCGCAGGCTGTGGCAGCCAACCCCGGCGCAACGGGAATTGGACTTGGTGAAGACACGGGAGTAATAGTAAGAGAAGGCGTGCATTTAGAAGCTATAGGTTCGGGGAGTGTAGTTATCATAGACGGAAAAAAAATAGACCACAACAACATCGCAGACATAGATTTTGGCAAACCGATTTCGGTAGAAAATATCATCGTGCATATCATGTCTTGCGGCGATGTTTATAATCTCGAGACAAGAGAGTTTGAGGGAAGAGAAATTGAAGTGAAGGTGGAGGACTAAATTTTTAGCTTTTCAGAATATACTTTCTTTTGGTCTCGCCACTTGTAAAGCATTCTGTTGTTCTGAAAATATAAAGTGTCTATACAATAATTTTTGAAGGCAGATGGGCATTCTTCCGTTTTAAAAGATTGCTTTTTTTTTCGTCCATAAATTCATCACTTCTATATCATCAGATTTACTTTGATAAGCGATGTAGCCCATTCTTAAGTCATATCCGATATACTCGTGGATAATTGCTGTGGAAAGGTTCTTTTTTAAAGGCAGAAGTATCCCAACCCAACAAGGGTTGCCGCATCCTGCTCTTATTACTATAAAATCTTCGTTTTCTTCAATCAAATATGGAAGCCAGGAACCTGCACCCTTGGTATCAAAAGTGTATTCCAGAGTTTCATATTGATCTCCTTGTTTCCATTGCAGAAAAAATGTGTACCCCTGGTTTGAAATCGAATAACGTTTCCTTGTGGTGTTTTTGCTTCCTTTTTATCTGGAGTAAGTTGCAAACTTTTCTGTGCAAACGCTCTCATTAGTATCAAGCAAGAGGCACAGCAAACAAATAGCTTAAACATAGTTGCTACTCCTTATAAATCTTCACTTCCATTCCTCCCTCACTCGTTCTGCATCCTCTATACATTCCCTCGCTATTAAACAGCATTGCTACATTTCCATAATTATCTACCGCAATCAATCCGCCTTCGCCGCCAATTTTTACCAACTTATCATGCACCAGCACATCGCAGGCTTCCTGCAATGAAAGCCCCTTGTATTCCATCAAACATGAAATGTCGTGACCAACAACGGTGCGAATAAATAACTCTCCATGTCCGGTACATGAAACAGCACAGGTATGGTTGTTTGCATAAGTACCTGCACCGATTATAGGAGTGTCGCCCACGCGTCCGAATTTTTTATTGGTCATGCCGCCGGTGCTTGTTGCTGCAGCGAGATTGCCATGCTGATCTAATGCTACCGCACCCACGGTTCCGAATTTCCTTTCGCTATGATCTAACATTACTCTTCCTTCTTCAACCGCTTCTTGCCATTGCTTGTATCGCATTTCATTGTAGAAATAATCGTCAGGCTCAAATGCAATTTCATGATGCTTTGCAAATTCTTCAGCGCCTTTTCCAAACAGCATTACGTGTTCGCTTTTTTCCATTACCACACGCGCAAGCTTTATGGGATTTTTCACATTGCTTATACCACTCACTGCACCTGCCGCAAGTGTTTGTCCTTCCATAATAGACGCATCCATTTCATGCTTGCCAAGATGATTGAATACCGAACCTTTACCAGCATTGAACAAAGGAAAATTTTCTAACACTGCAACTGCAGCTTCAACAGCATCAAGACTACTGGCTCCTCTTTCAAGTAGGGTATAACCTGCATCAAGCGCATTTTGCAACGCATCTTCGAATTGCGCTTGCAGTTCTTGTGTCATAGCGGATTTTAATATAGTGCCTGCGCCGCCGTGGATTGCGATTGAAAAATTGTTCATTTCTTAAAGATAGTAGAAACAAAAGCGGCTGGTAACTACCAACCGCTGAATATGGAAAGACCTACAGGTTTTTTGAACCCTGCTCGTATTATTAAACATCTATCCGCGCATACTTCGCATGGCTTTCAATAAATTCTCTGCGCGGAGCAACCTCATCTCCCATCAGCATGGAGAATACACGATCTGCCTCTGCGGCACTATCAATGGTTACACGTTTCAAAGTGCGCGTATCAGGATTCATTGTTGTATCCCAAAGCTGCTCGGCATTCATTTCACCAAGACCTTTATAACGCTGTACATTAACGCTATCTTCTTTTCCATTCCCTAGTTTCAACATCCAAGCTTTCCGATCCTCTTCATTCCAGGCATAAGCCTGGTCCTTTCCTTTTTTCACCAAATACAATGGTGGCTGCGCGAGATAAACATACCCCTGCTCTACCAGTTCCTTCATATACCTAAAGAAGAAAGTGAGAATAAGGGTAGCAATATGAGAACCATCCACATCGGCATCCGTCATTATAACGATTTTGTGGTAGCGAAGTTTGGTAAGGTTTAATGCTTTGGCATCTTCGGGAGTTCCTACACTAACGCCAAGTGCAGTGAACATGTTTTTTATTTCTTCGTTTTCGTAAATCTTATACTCTTGCGCTTTTTCTACGTTTAAAATTTTACCGCGCAGCGGAAGTATTGCCTGAAAAGAACGATCGCGCCCTTGCTTTGCAGTACCACCCGCCGAATCTCCTTCAACAAGATATAATTCACAACGCTCAGGATCTCTATCGGAGCAATCTGCAAGTTTGCCGGGCATACCTCCACCTGTCAACACGCTTTTGCGTTGCACCATTTCCCGCGCTTTGCGAGCAGCAGCACGGGCTTGCGCGGCGATGATAACTTTGTCAATTATCAGCTTAGCTTCCTTGGGGTGTTCTTCCAGATAGGCTTCTAAAACACGGCTTACGGAAACATCCACCACACCCATTACATCGTTGTTGCCAAGTTTGGTTTTTGTTTGTCCTTCAAACTGCGGCTCAGGAACTTTTACTGAAATAATTGCACTCAAACCTTCGCGGAAATCATCGCCTGTAATTTCGACTTTCGCTTTTTCAAACAATTTGTTCTTATCGCCGTAAGATTTGAATACTCTTGTGATGGCGCGACGAAAACCTGCTACGTGCGTACCGCCTTCAATGGTGTTGATATTATTGACATAAGAGAAAATGTGCTCGTTATAAGATGTGTTGTAAGAGAGCGCAACATCCACCGCCACATTCGATTCTTTATCGTAAGCTTCTACATAAATAGGTTTTGCCAGCAAAGGATCGCGCTTACCGCTACGATCAAGCATTTGTACAA
>CALMWT010000042.1 GCA_937870855.1 uncultured Taibaiella sp. | reverse complement strand
GATAGCGTATTGATTGATGATGCACGTACTCCACTTATTATATCGGGTCCCGTGCCGCGTGGAGACGAGCAACAGTTTCATGCGCTGAAACCTCGGATTGAACGTTTGCTGGAAGCGCAAAAACGTGTAGTGAATGCGAGCCTTACCGAGGCAAAAAAATTAATTGCCGAAGGAAAATCTGACAGAGAAACAGGGGGACTACAATTATTTCGTGCTTATCGCGGATTGCCAAAAAATGGTGCCATCATTAAATATTTGAGTGAAGAAGGCAACAGACAAATTCTTCAAAAAACTGAAAACTACTACCTCGGTGAGCAGCAGAAAAACATGCCCAAGGTAGATGCCGAATTGTTTTTCAATATTGATGAAAAGCATAACAGTGTTGACCTTACAGAAAAAGGACTTGCACTAATTACAGGCGCAGGAGAAGACCCTAACTTTTTCATTCTACCCGATATTGCAACAGAGCTTACAGCAATAGACAATCTGCAAACAACACCCGAAGAAAAGCAACAACGCAAAGATGCCCTGCTACAGGATTACGCCATTAAAGCAGACCGTATCCATTCTGTTCAGCAATTACTAAAAGCATACACACTCTTTGAAAAAGATGTAGAGTATGTGGTGATGGATGGCAAAGTGAAAATAGTAGATGAACAGACCGGACGGATATTGGATGGTCGCCGGTATAGCGATGGATTGCATCAGGCCATTGAAGCAAAAGAAGATGTGCAGGTGGAAGCCGCAACGCAAACATTTGCCACCGTTACCTTACAAAACTACTTCCGTATGTACCACAAGCTATGTGGTATGACGGGTACTGCCGAAACAGAAGCCGGTGAGTTTTGGGAGATTTACAAGCTGGATGTTGTTACCATACCTACCAACGTTCCGATTGCAAGAAAAGACCAACAAGACCTTGTTTATAAAACGAAGCGTGAAAAATATAAAGCAGCAATAGACGAGATTGAAAAATTACGCGAAGCGGGTCGTCCTGTGCTGGTGGGTACTACATCGGTCGAGGTTTCAGAATTGCTTAGCAGAATGTTGCAGCAAAAGAAAATTCCGCACAACGTAGTTAACGCGAAACAACACGCAAAAGAAGCACAGATTGTAGCGGAAGCAGGACTTAGCGGCGCTGTAACCATTGCCACCAACATGGCTGGTCGTGGTACGGATATTAAACTTGGAGCAGGCGTGAAAGATGCCGGTGGTTTGGCAATCATCGGTACGGAGCGCCACGAAAGCCGTCGTGTTGACCGTCAGTTACGTGGTCGTGCAGGTCGTCAGGGCGATCCCGGTAGTTCTACTTTCTTTGTTTCACTTGAAGATGATCTGATGCGTTTATTTGGCTCGGAGCGCATAGCTGGCCTCATGGACAAAATGGGGCATAAAGAAGGGGAAGTGTTGCAGCACGGAATGATCACGAAATCTATTGAGCGCGCGCAGAAAAAAGTAGAGGAAAACAACTTCGGCACACGGAAACATTTGCTTGAGTATGATGACGTGATGAATGCACAACGCGATGTTATTTACAAACGCCGTCGCCACGCCTTGTTTGGCGATCGGCTCACCGTTGATCTCGACAATGCAATGTTTGATGTGTGTACAGATCTTGCCAACCAATTTGAAGAAAGCAGAGATTATGACGCATTCCGTCTTGAAGTGATCAAGCATCTGGCTATTGAACCGGAAATTGCAAAAGAAGGTTTTGATAAAGCTGATATGAATGCTGTCGGCAATCAGCTTTATACGCAGGTAAAAGATTTTTACAATCGTAAATGGGCCGCTATGCGCGAGCAGATGGTGCCTACGCTGAAACAAATATTTGATGAAAACGGTGATCGTGTTGAAAATATCGTGATACCATTTACAGATGGTATTCGCGGCATACAAGTTTATGCAAATCTGAAACAATCTGTAGAAGAAAATGCAAAACCCGTAATTCAGACTCTTGAAAAAAGTATGACCCTTGCACTGATAGATGATTCCTGGAAAGACCATTTGCGTGCAATGGACGATCTGCGCAATTCTGTAAAAATGGCTTCCTACGAACAGAAAGATCCGTTACTGATCTACAAGTTTGAAGCGTTCAATCTCTTTAAGAAAATGCTGTTGGAAACCAACCGCAATATCATTTCCTTTTTGTTGCGCGCCGGTATTCCTATGCAAGACGCACCACCACAAGCGGCAGAAGAATTACCACAGCACACAGACATGAGCCAGCTTCACCAGAACCGTGCAGAAATAGAGGAAGCCGGACAAGATTATGCTGCTGATGAAAATGATATGGCACCTGCTGCGGTGCGTCGATCACCGGTACAAGCAGGTCCGAAGATTGGCAGAAACGATCCTTGTCCTTGCGGTAGTGGCAAAAAGTATAAACAATGCCACGGAAGAGGTTTGTAAAAAAATAAAAAAGCAATTCAAAGGTGTCGCGCAGGTGACACCTTTTTTATTGAAACACTTTCCGGTGGCATTCACAAAACCTTTCTGAAAAGCTTTTTTTCTGAAAAAGCTTAAAAGCAGAGCTTACCATTTTGCTGTGAAAATATTTTTCTCCAAATGCCTTTACTTTGCCGCAAATAGAAATTTATGCTTCGTAAAATATTGATTGGAATAGTTGTAGTGCTGATCGTAATTCAATTCTTCAGACCGGAAAAAAATCAATCCAAAGACTTCAGTAAAGACATCACTACTGTTTACACTGTACCGGAAGATGTGCAGACTATCTTGAAAACTGCTTGTTACGATTGCCATAGTAACTACACCACTTACCCGTGGTACAACAATTTTCAGCCTATGGCCTGGTGGTTGCAAAGCCATATTAAGGATGGAAAAAAACACCTGAATTTTTCTGAGTTTGCTGGTTACACAGCTAAAAAGCAAGCCCACAAAATGGAAGAAACCTGGGAAATGGTAGAGAAAGAAGAAATGCCTTTGAACAGCTACACCTGGACACACGCACCAGCACAACTCACAAAAGAACAGAGAACATTGATAATAGATTGGGCGAGAAATTTACAGCTTCAAATAGAATCGAGTTTGTGAGAAAAATCCAAAATCCAAACCCCAAAATCCAAACTTTCCTAACTCATCTCTCAACATTCAAAACTCAACACTAAAAAAAGTGCGTCTCATTTCCTACAATGTCAATGGAATTCGCAGTGCTATCAAACGCGGATTGATTGACTGGCTGAAAACTGATCCTGCTGATATTATTTGTTTGCAGGAAACGAAAGCAGAGAAAGCAAATATTGATCATAGCATTATTGAAGATCTGGGCTATCAAACCTATTGGTATTCTGCGGAAAAGAAAGGCTATAGCGGCGTTGCGATATTTACTAAGCCACAACCCGACAAGTTGTTTTATGGCAATGGTATTATGCAAAGCGATGCAGAAGGAAGAGTGATTCGTGCTGATTATGGCGCTGTTACTTTGATCAACGCTTATTTTCCCAGTGGCACTTCGGGCGAAATCAGACAGACTTATAAGTACGAATGGCTCGATGAATTTTACGATTACATTCAATCTTTAAGAAAAGAAAGACCTAACATTATCCTCTGCGGCGATTACAATATTGCGCATAAAGAAATAGACATTCATAGCCCGAAAAGCAATAAAAAATCAAGCGGCTTTCTTCCTGAAGAACGTGAATGGCTGACCAAATTTACAGCAAGCGGCATGGTGGATACTTTTCGGGTATTCAATGAAGAGCCACATCATTACAGTTGGTGGAGTCAACGGTTTCCTACCGTGCGGGAACAAAATAAAGGCTGGCGCATTGACTATTTTATGGTGACTGAACCACTACGTCAACGTTTAAAAAATGCCGCCATTTTTCCTGATGTAAAACATTCCGATCATTGCCCTGTGTATCTTGAAATAGATTTTTGATTTTCCTTTTACCAGCTTCCATTTTCGCCTCACTATTTTCATTTCCCCTTTCCATCATCAGCCACTAAGACATTGGTGAGTGGCGTTGCATAAAATTCCCGGCACAGCTTTTTATTGCTTTTTTGAAAAAGAGATTATGCCTAATTCAAAAAATAAAACACAGAATAATAAAACAACCCGAAATGAACCCGAAATTACTGATGGTCCCGTAACGCCAAGTAGCATGGACGATAGTGCAAGCGATGAAGAACGTTTGAAACAAGAAACTTCCTACATCCTGCTTCCTGATGTGAGCGATATTCCCGGACAGGAAAACATTACGAGTATTGGCCCGCTTGGTGAGATGGCAGACGTTACCATTGCATCAGACGATGAAGAAGGAATAAAAGACGGTACAGATTTGCTGGCAGATGAAGAAGATGATGAGGTGGAAATAGTGATGGGCACCGAAGCCGATGTTACTGAAGAAGACCTGATATTACTTGGCGACAAAGATCAGGATATGGATATGGGCGATGATGAACTTATTAGTAAGGAAGGACTTGACGATACGGATTTTGATGGCGATCCTCTGAACGAGGCAGTTGCAGATATTGACTCCACTGGCGACGACCTTGATATACCCGATGCCGATGAGGAAAATCCTGCAAACAGTTCATTAGGACAAGGAGATGAGGAAAATAACTACTACAGCCTGGGTAGCGACGACAATGATAATTTGAACGAGGGAACGCCATAGTGTAGGCATGGCTTTTATAATTTCTAACCATCAAAAACAACGCATCGTTATGGAGACTTTACTGAAATTTAAGACTGGCGCACCGGGTGACGGCATTTATACCGCAAATGAGATCGTATCAGTGTACGACAGCTTTGGCTTGCAGGGCGAATTTGTAGAAAAAGTTGCCCCAAAAAGAAACGTGAATCTTACTCCTGCGGAAATGCCAGGAAATGAAGAAGAAAGAATGACCTTCATTCATCAGTATGTTTTGGCGATGCTGGATGAAGAAGATACAGAAGATGATGAAGACCTGGATGAGGATCTTGACGATGAAATTGATGAAGCAGATTTGACAGAGGACGATGTAGATGAGGTAGATGATGCAGACCTTGATGACGAAGATCTTGATTTAGACGATGAGGATGACGAAGAAGAAGACGAGGTGGTTTAAAAGGAACAGATTTTTTCAAAAAACGGATGGACACGCCATCCGTTTTTTTATGCAGCTTTTTCCGCTTCCATGCGCTTCCTTAGTTTGCTGTTGCGATAGCCATAGCAAAAATAAATGATGAGTCCCAGAGCAAGCCACACCAGAAAACGTAACCAATTGGTGTGACTTTCCTGCGCCATCAGATAAAAGCAACTTATAAGACCCAACACAGGAATTAGAGAGAAATTTTTCAGGTAAGTGTAAACTCCCACAACTATTGCCACGATCCAAAAAATCATCATCGGAAAATATGCTGTAGTAAAAATGTCTGAAAAATGTTCAGGCGCATTGACCACTACGAGTACAATAGCCGAGATAAGGATACTGGGATAAATAAACCGCCCGTTGATATATGGCACCTGAAATTTCCCCGGTCTCTTTTCTCCGTTCTTACTGATGACCAACACACCGGCACACACCATTACAAAGGCAAACAAAGTTCCAATACTTGTAAGCGCAAGCACCACATCGAGGTTAAGAAACAAAGCAGGCACACCTACTACAATACCCGTAACAATGGTGGAAAATGACGGGGTTTTGTATTTAGGATGAATCCTTGAAAACACTTTGGGTAATAAACCATCCCTGCTCATACTCATCCAAATTCGCGGCTGCCCCAACTGAAATACAAGCAACACACTTGCAGTAGCAACAATGGCACTCACCGCTATAATTCCTGAAATAAACTTCAACCCTACTTTATCAAAAACCACAGCAAGCGGATCGCCAACATTCAACTCTGTATAGTGAACCATACCCGTCAGTACAAGCGCCAGCAACACGTACAACACCGTACAGATAATCAGCGAATAGATCATTCCTTTAGGTAAATCTCTCTGAGGATTTTTACATTCTTCTGCCGTAGTGGAAATGGCATCGAAACCTATGTAGGCAAAAAATACAGCCGATACGCCTTTCATAATGCCTCCGAAACCAGTGGGTGTAAAAGGCGACCAGTTGTCGGGGTTCACATAATAAGCACCTAACACAATGACCAGAAATACCACAGCAAGTTTTATCATCACCAGCAAATTATTTGCGGCGCGCGACTCTCTGATACCTACGAAAACTACATAGGTAATAATTACAACGATCAATAAAGCTGGCACATCCATGATAATGTGCAAGCCAAATAACTGCGGTGCATTTATCCACGCAAGGTATTTTGATTGAAGAGCGGGGTCAAGTGTTTGTGCGGTAGTGCCGCCTAAAATTTGTTGGCTCGCCTCTGCAAATCCTGTTCGAGCTGTGTATGCATCCATTGTCAGCCAATCGGGAATGTGCAAATTCACTTTGTCCATGAGATTGGTAAAATAGTCGCTCCAGGAAATAGCAACTACAATATTTCCAATAGCATATTCCATCAACAAATCCCAGCCAATAATCCAGGCGAATATTTCTCCAAATGCTACATAAGAATAAGTATAAGCACTGCCGGACACAGGAACTGCAGATGCAAATTCCGCATAGCAAAGGGCTGCAAAACCGCAGGCAATAGCCGTAAAAACATAGAGGAAAACTACCCCCGGACCGCCATCATAAGCCGCTTTCCCGATGCTGCTGAAAATGCCCGCACCGATTACTGCAGCCACGCCCATAAAAGTCAAATCTCTAACGCCAAGCACTTGCTTGAGATCTTGCGCAGGACCGTGCGCATCACTTAATCCGGTTGCTACTTCATTTTCAATTTGTTGAATTGACTTTCTGCGGGAGAGATTTTGCCACATTGGAGAAAAAATAGAGGAGTAAAGTAAAAAGATAAAGCGGAAGATTTAAATAGTGACAAAACAAAAAGCAGACTGAAAAACTCAGCCTGCTTTGTTTGTATTGTATTTAACTGTGGAACTTATCTGATAAGGGTAACGTTGCCTTGCTTCACAAAGGTCTTACCGCTCTTGGTCACTGCTTCTATCATGTAAACATAAACTCCCATCGGCTGAGGCTGACCATTCAATCTGCCATCCCAACCTTCATCTATATTCGTAGTCTCAAACACTTTCGCTCCCCAGCGGTTGAACACTCTGAAAGATTTTAGTGTAGCAGAACCTCTCTTCACAATTTTCAAAATATCGTTGGGCGCTGAACCTGGCGTAAACGCATTGGGCGCATCAAGAATAGTCTCATTCTTCACTATCACATTTATCGAATCTATGATCGAACAACCAGCCTCTGTTGTAGCCTGCACATAATACCTTGTATTCACCTCAGGCGAAGCCATCGGATTGGCAATCTTGGTTGGGGTGATCCCTGCAGGGGCTGACAAACCTACCGGAGGCCACCACTGATAATACAGTGCATTGCCACGCGGATCTAATTGCGCCTGCTCATCAGGATAAATCTCTATTGTATCTGTCATGAAAACAAGTGCTTCTGAGTTTACTTTGATGGATGAATAAACCGTGTCCTTACACCCATACTGATCTACAACTACGGTAACATAATCAACATCGGTAACAGGGTAAGATACAGGATCAGCAATCGTAGAATCGTTCAGGAACATTGCCGGAGTCCAGTCGTAAGCCACACCACCTGTGATATGCAACGGAACACTACTGTTCGGACATACTGCTGTATCCAATGGGGTTACTTTTGCAAAATCTCCCGGATAAACCGTTATGTTCAAGGAGTCCTGACCAGAACAGCCAGCCGGTGTCGTAACTAATACATACAATCCCGCACTCTGCTGCCCCGTAAACAGTACATTGGGTGAATTGATACTCGATAATCCCGGATGGGCTGCCCAGGCATAAGTGTAGTTCGTGTACCAGTTGGGCGTTACATTCACATTGATCGGGAATATATCCCATTGACATTTGGTAGTATCTGGCCCAAGGCTTACAATCGGTACCGGTTGAACATCTACCGTTACTGATTTTACTATGGTGGGACAGGTAGGATAACTTGCTGTAACCGTATATACTCGTGTTGTGTCTATAGCTACAAACGGATTAACTACTGTAGAATCAAGCAGCCCTATAGTCGGTGTCCATTTATAAGTAAAGGCCGGGTGACCTGTTGCTCCTATCTGGAAGACCGCGCCTTTACACACTGCTGTATCTAATAATGTAAAGTCATTGGGTAGCGTTTGAATAGTGATACTATCCACTTTGCGGCAATAACCGGAGTCTATGGTAAGAATATAAGTAACCGGATCGCCAAGAGTTGCGGTGCTCGGTGTAAAGGTTGGAGTAAGCGCATTCGCATTGTTCAGACCCGTATTAGGTGTCCAGGTATAAGTGTAGTTGCCAGTACCCGGAGAAACCCAGGCATTGAGTTGAACGGGTGTGCCGATACAGGTTACAAAACTGTCGCCTGCGTCCATTGTAAAGTTACTTTCAATAAACTCTATCGTATCCTTACGGAAACATCCATTGGAGTCTGTTACAGTAACTGTGTAAAAAGGATTACCTGTAGTAGTGGAAATAGGATTGACACAATCGTAGCAGCTAAGGTCTGGCCCTGTCCACTGAATATTAAGCGGAGGAATACCACCACCAATATTAGTAGTGATCTGAACCGGTGTACCACCTTTATAACACAAAGTATCTGATGTTACCTGAAGAGTGATATCTGCTACAAGATTGGTTTGCAAAGTATCTGCACAAAGTGGCCCGCTATAAGGTATCAGCACCAGGTAGAAATAAGACGCAGGATTTGGGGCAGCCACATTAGGAACGATCTGTGAAGAACCACCTGCCACCGGAGTCCAGTTGGATGTGTACCACTGATAAGTCATATAGCCGGGAGGGCCTGCAAGGGTGATACCACCGGCAGTAAGATTACAGGCAGCAACAACCGCGTTATAAGTACCACAAGAAATCATATCCACATAGCCATAACCAAAGTGACCCGTTGGTGAACAGTCATAAGTTTCAAAGTCAACAATAATAGTCTTACCTGCCTGACCGGAAAGGTTTACCGAACCGGAAGACCAGGGTTTGAAGCGCACTGCATTCCCAATAGGAGAAGTGGAAAAACCAGGAATATTACCACCGGCAATAAACAATTGATCGGAACAAGGAACCTCAATGCCCGTAGCAGAATCGTATGCACGAATCATAAAACGAGGTTGTTGCGCGACAGAGTGGCCAGGATCTTCAAACACCACCGCATATTTATAAACAAAGCTGTAATTATTAGCATTGTTCGGTACGTGGATATAATAACGTGCACGATCAGTTTGCGCCCCCACCTGGTCATTTCCGAGTTTTAAGGAATAAGTACCGCCCCCAGGTGCGACTTCAGGAAAGCTGCCGTAAGGATCGAGCCCAGCACCTGAAGTGATCTGGTGCCTGGTAGGATTGGGAATAACAGGAACGGGGCCCCAATTGGTATTAGGCCAACCGTTGTATGTGCCTTCATAAATCGTCCATAGAAAAAAAGTCCCTGTCTCAAAATCAAGATTCGGAGGACAAGGAATAGGCTGCGCCTTTACCGTGGAAATATTCAGCAACCAAAAAGCGGCGACAGCCAAAACCTTCTTTGTTACTGAAGCAAGCAGGCCAATATTAGAAGCCCGGGTACGTGTTAAATTCATAACGTTTTGAATTTATCTTTTAAACTTTACAGCAAATAAACTAATTCAGTTTGACAAAAAAAGAGAGCATTTTATTATCGCCCACTTTTTCAGTCCTAAAGCTAACAAAAAAAAGACATTACGTCTCTTTTATCCGTGCTCGATGATAGACTTAAAAAAGAACAAAAAGGTTGGTTCATAGGATGTCAAAAAAATCTCCCCAAAAATTAATCTCCAAAACAACAGGACTTAATATATAACACGGAAGCTTTGGTACTAAAAAACCCTAAACACTTTTATGCCCGGAATACTGCCCTGTGCTATTTCAGGAAACGGGCGACCAAACTCATCCCTTAGCTGAAAATCGTCCCACTCACCATCATAAAAATGGAAGTAGTAATTCACCTTATACCTTCTCATTTCCTTTAGCAAATCTTCTTTTGCAGTAGGCAAAGGCATATTGTAGTAAGAATTTCCTGAGAAATAAGAAAGCCGCACAATGTGTTGGGTACGCGAACTGTAAGGAATATTAGTTGTAAAACTTCCATTTATTGGAGCAGCCTTTAATGCCTGCGCCATTTTATACTCTTCCCACCCTTCTCTATACATATTTTTCAAACCCAGCACCGGATAAACAATAAAACTAAACGCAAAAACTATGGCTATGATTTTCTGCAAGGTTTTATTGATCTGATGAAATAAACTAAGGCGCTGCAAGGAAACTGCGAGGATGATCATACAGAGCGGAAGCATGTACCATAAATACCGCGCTTGAAAATGTACAAGTAAATAACCGAGCGGAAAAAGCAAAAAAGAAACGCACACTACTGTAAACTTCTTATCTAACCGCGCCTGTACTTTTTTAGAAAATAACACAACCATCGCCACCACCACACCCATTCCAAAAAAACAAGAAAGTTCCGTTATGCTTTGCACAAACTTAAGTGCATTATATCCAATCCTCACAACTTGTAACAGCAAGAGTCTGGGCGAATTCCAAAAATGAGGTGTTGCTCCATTTGCCACGTAGGGATCTTCCCAATAAGAAGGACTATCAGCATATACAGGAGGAAGTAAATGTAGTATATCGGCAGTCCAGTAAGGATGACCAATAAGATACCAGGACGTGTTCAACATGCCTGCTGTGCCCGTCATCCACACTCCGTATTTTGAATGAAGCAGGTAAATCCATGGAAAAGAAAAAGCGATCATAGAAATGATACAAACAACTACAATCTTCAACCACAATGCCCGGTTGGGTTTAAGTCTGGCCTCGGTGACAAAATACAGGCAAACAATCATTTCAAGAATGAAAAACGGAAGCGAATAGGATTTAGCAAAATAGGCAAGAGCGCCAACAAATCCCGTTACTACCCAAAGCAGCGGCTTTCGACAAAAATCGTCCTTCAAAATTATTCTTAGCACTAACAGTAAAAAGAAACATTCCCACAGATCATCGAACGATTGCCAGAAAACAGCATAAACAAGGAAAACAGCGAGCGCCCCACTTAGCAACCAACGCAAATCGCGCTGCAAATGGAACATCAAAAAGAACGCGTGGCTGACCCACAAAAAGCCAACTGCCCCCACTGCATTTATTATTATCGCCGATTTGAAGGAAGCAATTCCGACTTTCATTAATAGCGCTGTGAGCCATACACTCCACGGGCTCCAATATCCGTTGATTGCTTTTTCATAATCGCCCTCCGCATAGCGCTTTGCCAGCGTGAGGTAAGCAGTAGCATCCGGGTCCACATAATATTGGTAGAACGGATAAACAAATATTACCACGACTATGAAAAACAAAGCCGCAGTAAGAAATGAACCATGCTCTCTGAACAATTGCAAATCGTTGGTTTTATTGTGTAATGATACGCTCATTCTTTTTTGACTGCAACAGCTTCTGATAACCCAGAACTGCGCATCCGATAAATAAAAGTGAAACCGGCAAATGATAGCGCGTGTTGGCGAGTGGCCCCGTCATGAAAGAAAAATAGAAAAGTAAAAGAGTTACAAACAGCCGACACCACCATTTGATATTTTTATTGAAAAAGAAAAAAGCAGCTCCCAATATTTTCAAACCATTTAAAAAAAGAACCACAAACATGATGGGCACAGAGGGATTTTTAGCAAAAAACGACGGCCATTTGGCTACTGGAGTTTCCTTCAATACCTGCAAAATTCGCTTGTTTGTTTTCTGATAAAACTTGCCGTAAGTGAGTGCGCCGGTAAACAAATCAATTTCTCCCTTGCCCGGGTGAATAAAAAATTGCAGGCTCTGCTTGGTGTGAAAAACCATGTAGGAAAAGAAGTGCGTCTTCAAAAATTCCATACTACGCGAATTGCCGAAATCGTACCATTCTTTAAAACTCTTCGTTTGCTCCCATTCACTTTCTATTTGCTGCATATACTCGCCTGCTTTTTCTCTTCCCAATTTATGTTCCTGATACATTCGCACGTTGTAATAGACACCATTCCAGGGTTGAATGCTGGTAAAATGAAATTTTCCTGTGCGCTGCAAATTCCATGTATTGTAAAGAAGGATGCTTCCTATCGGAATGATTAATGCAAGCAACGCTACCCGTGGTACACGAAACCGAAAACACGCCCACAAAAGAATCAGAAAATGAACAGGCACAAACAGGTATAAAATAGGTTTTGTAAACAACCCGTAAGTAAGCGCAATACTCATGAGCCAGGCGTGGCGCGGTTCGGCTTTTTGCAGCAGCAACAAAAAATGCCTGAAGTAAATCAGCACACAGGTTTGCACCAGAAGATCAGGAGCAATAGTGTTTGCATAAATAAACTGTGCAGGAAATGCCAGAATAAAAATCAGCAGTATCCAATCATATTTCTTGTTGTAACCAATAAGTTGAATAGTTCGCCTGAAATAAAGAATGTTGAAAATAGACACCAGGTTTTGCACAACGATCACTATCCAGTTGTTTACAGAAAATAAATAAACAAGAAGAAGAAACAAGCTATATCCGGGCGGACGGAGCGTGTAATTTTTCAGCATGATCGGCAGCGCTGCATTCGCTGAATAAAATAGAAATTGCTCCTTTATGTTGAGCGCCATGTACACATACTCGTAGGAGTCACCCATATAAATTCTGGTGAAATGCAGCGCCAGAATAAAGAACACGATGTGTGCCGCAACAATTACGGAAACGAAAAACAGATCTGCCTTGCCGGAGGGCTTCATGCGCTAAAAATACACAACTATCTTTCTGTCAAAAAAGATTGGAAATAAGGAATGGCTTTCAGCATTCTGCTGCCATACCAGCTAAACATTTCGCCATCTACTAACCTAATATCTGCACTGCTAACAACACCGGCAATCTCTGCTGCATGCTTTTCTTTGAAAGGAAAAGGCTCGGACGATAGTAATATTATTTCCGGTTGAGCAATTTTCAATTCCGCAAGCGATACTTCCGGGTAACGACTTTTTTCTTTGAAAACATTTTGCCAACCCATCGCTTCTATCATGCTATTAATAAAAGTATCTCTCCCTGTGCACATCCAGGGTTTGTACCAAATAAAATATGCTACTCTTTTGGGAAAAGACGCTTTTTGCAAAGCCGTAAAAGCATCTTCAATTCTCGCCGCTAAAACTTCTGCTGTTACTTTTTTGTTTGTAACCAACCCTACCTGTCTTATCATTTTTAAAGCATCAGACACGGTTTTTATATCACTCACCCAAACGGGAAATTCTTTTGTCAGCAATTCTATTTGTACCTTTTCATTCTCTTCTTTGTTCGCAATTATCAGGTCGGGTTTCAAGCTCCGTATTTCGTCAAGATAAAGTTGCTTTGTGCCGCCCACTCTCTTTTTTGTTTTGAACCACTGCACAGGATGAACACAAAATTTAGTGATCCCAACCACCTCACTATCCAACCCCAGATCATAAAGCAATTCAGTTTGAGAAGGAACGATTGAAACAATTCTTTTGGGTGGAAAGTCTATTTCAACCTCATTACTCATCATGTCTGTGAACTTCATAATTGCTACTAAAATTTAAACCCAAGCCGCTCTATTTCCGACCGTGTAATATTTGTGTAGATGAAAAATCTGCCGATCTTTTGTTCGGTTTGCGGTAATGATATTTGATCACTCTGCATAAATGTAATTACAGCTACCCGTTGCGGATTATTTTGCAACGCAGCATTTACTTCCTTCACATACTTTGGCTTTCTGTCTGTTGCATAAACATACCGTGCTATAACTTTTTCGTGAGAATAGAACATGAGTTTCCACTGCAACTGACTGTCTTTGCAAAATACATGGGTGATGTTTTTGCTTTGCAAATAACCAATGAGATTGTAAACATCCGACTGCGATTCCTTATCAAATTTGTAGCCGCGAAAAGAATAGATAGAAATACCGCAGACAATCAAAAACAACGCAGCCATAAAAGTTGAAAATTGTGCGAGTCGAATTTTGTAAAAAACAGTTCCCACAAACAATAAGCTGTAACCCGTAAAAGGAAGGAAATAACGCAGTTGGCTCATGTCTATAACGAAAGCGTATCCGGCAGTTACAACCACGGAAGCTAAAGCCGGCAGTAACAAAGGATGTGTGTGAATTTTCTTTTGAAGACGGTAAACTGCAACGCCCATGCACCCCAACAAAGTGAGGATAAAAAAAGCGGCTGTAATTGTAGTAATAAGAGGTGGCTTGTATTGCTCGTTGAGGTAATAGTAACCAGTGCAATGATGAAAAAAGTTTTGAAAAAAGTCGGCAAACCCATAGTGCTTAAACGGAATTTGCAACACATGCGGTTTCCAATAGTCCGCGGTATTTATTCTTAACAAGAGAAAAATTGCGAGCGCCCCACCCACACCCAAAGCCAGGGGAAATACCTTTTTGAAAATAGGCTTTCGATAGGCAAAAAACAATAGGAAGGGTAATAGGCCTGCTAAAAAAAAGGGCTGACTGAAAAAGATGGTGACACCAAAAGCGCCACACAACAACCAGTCGCGGAAACGCATATTATCTTGTTTTTTAAAAAAAAGATAAAGCACAATGTTGCTCAATAAAAAAGCGGTCAGATAACCACCGCGAGCTTTCATAGCCCATACGCCCCATGCGGGTAATAAAATAAGAACGAGCGTAAGTAAAATAGCTTTGCTTTTTTCTTGCTTAAAAATGGTGAGTGAAGTTTTATAAAAAACCAAAACAGCAATAAGCCACAGCGCCAACATCGCTATTTTGACCGTATAGTCCGAAACCGAAAAAAACTTAAAACCAATTGCAATGATGCCTGTTTCAACAAGTGAAAATCCATACGACTGTCCCCAAAAAAAGTAGGAAATTTCTTTTCCTTCAGACAGATGTTTTGCCATTAAACCCACAATACTTTCGTCTCCATCAAGAACTAAATGCTCACTAAAAAGCTGGGGCAACCTGCTAAGAATAACAACGGCAGTCAGTAAAATAACTGGTCCAAATTTCAGAACTGCGGATTTCATTTAGCCGTAAATGTATTGCTTGTTCCTACATGGAAAAAACACAAAAAAAGAGCACACTTTTCAGCATGCCCTTATCAACCTATTAACTTATTAAGGGATCAACCTACTTCACTTCTTCATATTCCGCATCGGCTACATTCCCATCGTTGCCACCGGCTGGCTCTTGAGTTGCATTCTCTGCGCCAGGTTGTTGCTGTGCGTTGTAGATATGCTGACTTGCTGTTTGCCATGCCGCATTCAATTCTTCCATTGCCTTGTCCAGTCCATCCAAATCTTCCGCCTTATGTGCATCTTTCAATTTGCCTAAAGCAGCTTCAATCTTAGATTTTTCGTCAACAGGAATTTTATCACCGTATTCTTTCAGTTGTTTTTCTGAATTGAAAATCAGACCATCAGCCATGTTCAATTTCTCTACGCGTTCGCGCACCAATTTGTCTGTTTCTTCATTGGCTTTTGCCTCATTCTTCATCTTTTCGATTTCTTCCTTGCTCAGACCCGAACCTGCTTCGATACGAATGTTTTGTTGCTTTCCGGTTCCTTTATCTTTTGCTGTAACATGCAAAATACCGTTCGCATCAATGTCAAAAATCACTTCTACCTGGGGCACACCACGCGGGGCGGGTGGAATTCCATCGAGAATAAAACGACCCAGTGATTTATTGTCTTTTGCCATTGGGCGCTCGCCTTGCAACACGTTAATTTCCACGCTTGGCTGATTGTCGCTGGCAGTTGAAAACACTTCGCTTTTCTTAGTAGGAATGGTTGTGTTCGACTCAATCAATTTTGTCATCACACCACCCATAGTTTCAATACCAAGCGATAAAGGAGTAACATCAAGCAGCAGCACATCTTTTACATCGCCGGTTAGTACACCACCTTGAATCGCAGCGCCTACAGCTACCACTTCATCGGGGTTTACACCACGGTGGGGCTTTCTGCCAAAGAATTTCTCTACCACTTCCTGCACTTTCGGAATACGGGTAGAACCACCTACAAGAATTACTTCATCAATATCGGAAGTATTCATGCCTGCATCTTTCAAAGCTTTGCGGCAAGGCTCCAGAGTGCGCTCAATCAGTTTGTCTGCCAGTTGCTCAAACTTAGCACGAGACAGTTTGCGAACAAGGTGCTTTGGCGCTCCGTCAACCGCAGTGATGTAAGGAAGGTTAATTTCTGTTTCCTGTGAAGAAGACAATTCGATTTTCGCTTTTTCTGCTGCTTCTTTCAGGCGCTGCCAGGCCATGGGGTCTTTATGAAGATCTACAGCCTCGTCTTTTTTAAACTCCTCAGCCAGCCAATCCATCACTACTTTGTCGAAATCGTCACCGCCAAGGTGCGTATCACCATTAGTAGATTTCACTTCAAATACGCCGTCACCCAATTCAAGAATGGAAAGATCGAACGTACCGCCACCAAGGTCAAACACTGCGATCTTGGAATCTTTATGTTGCTTGTCTAATCCATAAGCAAGCGCTGCGGCTGTTGGTTCATTAATGATTCGACGAACATTAAGACCGGCGATTTCGCCTGCTTCTTTTGTAGCCTGACGCTGCGCATCATTG
>CALMWT010000041.1 GCA_937870855.1 uncultured Taibaiella sp. | reverse complement strand
TACGGTGGTGTGAGAGGACAGGTAGGGAACTAATTCCTACCTTCCTACTCGATTTATGGAAGGATGAACTATTGTTTTACGATCTTTTTAGTGGCTAATGTGTGGTTATCTGCTTTCACCTGAATGAAATAAACTCCCGCAGGGAAAGTAGTAATATCCCACTCAATCTTATGCATTCCCCGAAGCATAGTGCCGTGGTCATGATGCAATATTTTTCTTCCCATTACATCGGTCATAAAAGAAGTGATCTGGCGCTGATTTTCTAATGCAACCGGCATATAAAACTTTCCTGACGATGGATTGGGTACCGGGTTTAGTGCAAAATTTCTTGACTCATCTAATTGTGCCACTTTCACTGTTGAAGGATTGAAATAGAAAGTGTAGAATCCATTGGGAGCAGTAAGTGGTTTTACTACAGATTTTCCATTGTTGCTTGTTGCTGTTATGTAGTATTCTATCGTGTCGTTTATAGTGTAGCTGCCCACAATGTCGCCAATTTTATATCCTGCGCTGTCTGCAAGATTCAGGGCGTTCCAGATTGGTGTTCCTTTCACCCTCCAGTTTGCCTGTACGCTGGAAATGCCACTTTTGTTTGTAGCCTTTACTATAAGATGCTTACCGTTTGCCCAAAGTCTTTGATCTACAAGCGCAGGGTGCCAGATATGGATAGGATTCTCAGCGGGTATCTGCATAGTTACACAATGAATAGCGCCACCTTGAGTTGTAAGGTTTCGTGCATCAATAGGAACAATATTATAGCCAGGAAGTATTTTCTTGAAGGTTTCAATGGCTATGCTATCTCCTGCTTTATTTCCAGAAGTAGCAGAAGAAAACGACGGCATCAGGTAAGTTTTATTAACGAGCAACCCATTCACAAATGTGCGTGCATCGTTGTCTATTGCGTTGCAAGTGATGTTATAGCTTCCATCATTTCGGGTAGGCATTGGTAGTTTGAAGATGCGGTACGGACGGTTATAGTGCGATTGTTTTTGTGAAACTATCATGATCACAGAATCTATGGTTGCTTTATCGGATGCGGTTACAACATTCGGGTATTCCATAATGGCAAAAGTTTCTTCGTCCACAAGTTTTAAGAACATATCTATGTGCCCGGTGCCGCCATCACAAGATAGCTCTTGCGTTACGGTTACACTATCTGATGCCCAGTAGTAATGAATGCTATCTGAGGTTTGTTGTGCAGTCCAGCCGTAAGCTTGCGCATTTCTATTCGGAATTCTGCTGCTGTGAAAAGATTTTTTCCAACCATCGGTCATATAGTTTCCGCCTTCGGCAAAGATGCTGGTGGAAATATTTTTATACCCTAATTCACTTGCCACCTGCGCAGGAAATTGATCGTCTTGCGGGCGGCTCGTGTAGTATTTCAAATCGAGAAAGCCAACGCTGTCATCATTAGAATAGTAAAAGCCAAGTGGTCCAAAATCTCTCATCCAATATGCATTGCTGGGATAAAAAAAGAATCTATAACTCGTAAGAGGCATTCCCCGGTTTACCAAAAAAGTCTTTAACCTGTTCGTGTCATTTGCATTTTTCAAACGTATCCAAACCGGACATTCCTGCTGTATGGCTGTTGCCATAGTCGCCCAAAGTCTTGCTGAGGAAGAAGACGTATCTAATGAGCTTCCATTATAAGGCCAACCAATTGCTACCGACTGCACCTCCTCATACTCGCCAGGAAATCTGGCATCAGAAGGCATAACATTGTTAGCAGTGGTTTTCAACAGAGGGATGTTAGCAAATTCTTCGGGGTGAGCGTTGAAGTAATCAATCTCTTCCTGAGTTTGTGCTTTTTTAAGATTTTGTCCATAACTGATTGAACTGATAAGCATCAGAACCACTATGGATTTCAGTATTGTACATTTCATGTTTTGAATCTTGAATAGCTCAAAGTACAATATTTACGAGATAATTGTCTTTGCGTTGAAAATTGCGTGACACTACGCATCTTGTCTCTATCTTGAGCGAAAAAGAAACCTATGCTGCAAGGCGTTTTCAAAAATTCACCTCTTCCTTTTTCACTAAGCGAGATAAGTAACCGAACGGAGCACGACAGCGTTTTACTTTGTACGCCTGATCATTTTGATATTGTTGACGAAAAGAATGTACACATGGCAGGAAATATCGGCAGCACAAACCAGGTCAAAGTTTTTGAACAGTGGAATGCTTTAAAGAGTGTGTACGAAAATTTGAAACATGAAACCGGTTTGCAGGAAATAAGTGTATTAAACGGGGCGGAAGGATGTGAGGACATGGTTTTTTGTGCCAATCAAACTTTTCCCTGGCAGAAAGAAACGGGCGAGAAGGTTGTGGTGATGAGCAAAATGCGCCACGCTTCAAGGCAAAAAGAAGTTCAGTATTTTGAAGATTTTTTTGTGAGCAAGGGATTTACGCCCCTGCACTTTAGTAGCAATATCAGTTTTGAAGGCATGGGCGATGTTATTCCGCATCCACACAAGCGTTTGTTGTATGGTGGTTATGGACATCGCACTGTGGCATCCGCCTACGAAGAGCTATCGCAGATGCTCAATGTGCCGGTAATTGCATTAGAACTTGTCAATCCTAAATTCTATCATCTTGATACTTGCTTTGTTCCGCTTACTGAAAGTAACGTAATGCTATGCAAAGAAGCATTTTCAAATGAGGGAATCAACCTGCTGCAACATTTGTTTGAAACCATTCATTTCATACCCGAAGAGGAAGCGGAAAAGTTTTTTTCACTCAACGCACATGTAATGGATATTGATGGAAAAAGAACAGCCATACTTCAAAAAGGAAGTGAGGTAACAAAACAAGTGCTGGAACAGGAAGGTTACAGAATTATAGAACTTGACACATCCGAATTCATGAAATCGGGAGGAAGTGTTTTTTGCATGAAAATGATGTACCCTTAAATTCACTTACCACAAACATTTTTCAAACTTCTGCTTTCGAATCTTCGTACTCCTGAAGGAGCCGATTGTTTTGTTTTTGCTTCGTATTCAACCTTCCTGCAATCACAATACTCAATAGAATAATGGCTATGCTGATGTAGCCTGTTACTTCATAATGCAAAATCTGGTTGGAAGGTGTTTTCACAATGATAATTCCGGCAATGACTGATGCAAGACCTACGAATATTTGCTGCACGGAAGAATTGAAACTCATAAAACTTCCTCGTCTTTCGGGCGGCACTACATTGCTGATCATAGCTTGGGCAGGTATGCTTCTTCCCGAAGAAACAACAAACCAAAATCCGGTAATAGTAAGAACAAGGTAGAATGGAATCTTGGGGAGATTGGTGATGAGCGCGATAGGTACTACGGCAAGTATTACCAATATTACAAACAACCGATGTTTTCCAATTTTATCTGCGAGCTTACCCATAAGCGGTGAACTGAATAAGGTAAGCGCCCCACCCACCATGTAGATCATGGGTGTCTGTGTTTTACTAAAACCCATGTTGAATTCCATAAAGGGATTTAGAAAGGGAATGATCATAAAATGACCCATCATAAGACATGCTGACAACGCAAGTGCAAGCACCTGATTGGAGTCTGTTACAATTCCCTTCATCAATCCCAAAGGGTTTGCAGGTGTGGCTTTTGATGTTTTTAAATGGGCATTCATCTTAGGCATATACCGCATGATAAACGGCACCAGCACAATTCCCAAACCAGCCACAAAATAAAAAGGTCCGTGCCAGTTAAAATGGTTGGCAATGTATAAACCAAAGGGACCCCCAAACACAGAAGCCACAGAAAATGCCGCCATAATCATACCCATTGCAGCGCCTCGCCGTTCGTAAGGAATAAGATCGGCAACTATAGACAATACCTGCGCGCCTATCAGTCCGCCAAACAAACCTGCTACAATCCTTGATGCAAAAAGAATAGTGTAAGTAGGTGCAACAGCGCAACAAAAAGTTCCGATCAAAAATCCGATGTAGCCAAAAAGCAGAACACGTTTTCTGTCGAACCTATCCACAAAAAAAGCAGCGAGAAAACCGGAAGCACCGGCACTAAAAGTATAAGCAGCTACAAGCAACGAAAATTGCTGGGACGATATTTGAAAGTAGGGCATCAGGTAATTACCCAATGGCATCATGATCATGAAGTCGAGAATATGCGTAAAGTTCAATGCTGATAGAAGTAGGAGAATGATCCTTTCTTTAGCGCTCATGCCATTTTTATTTTGGGGGCAGCAAAGGTGCAGGTTTAAATTGAAGGCGGAAAAACTTAAAGCATTTAAACTTGCTATGAGGCAATAAATCAGGTTGCCAAAAATCCTTTCAACATTCCTTTCCACTGCACATCCGAAAAGCCAAGCATTGCACCCACAGCCACTGCAATATTTCTTACCGTATCAGTCAATTTTTCTGTTGTTGTATTGGGCTTTTCATTTCTTCCGAAGTAGCGTGCTATAATTTTTTTCTGATGTCGTTCTATCACAAAACTGCTGGTGGCGTGGTCTGTAAAAAAATGAGCTACAGATTCATCGGCATTACTGGGATTGCTTGCAGGTCGTAAGCGCATAGCTATCACTTCTCTGTTTTCATCAGGGTAGTCATCGTATTCAATAGCATCCACTTTCACCCAGTCTGCTCCTTCGCCGGTATCAGTTCCCGGCGCAGGAATGTTGATTTTTATAAAGTCGCCTTTATGTGCCTTCCGGTTTATTGAGTGTGCCTGGTGGTCAACAATTTGAAATTGAGATTTTATGGTTTCGCTCACCTCGTGCCATTGGTTAACATTCAGCAGCCGATCCTTTGCAGTAACAAACATGTCTTGTGCTTCTTCAAGGGTATCCATCTCTATTGTCTCTTCAAAATTTTTACTTATTCCTTCTGTTTGATCTGGCGGAATGGAAGCCTTTCCCGTGTTCTCCATTTTATGTTTTTGCTGATTACCTCGAAAATTTATGCCACCTCAACTTGTCAACTGGCACAACTTTGTTGCTTAAGTGAATAGCAAATCCATTCTATGCTTCAATTAGAAAGCTATTCCGAACACGAACATCATTTACCGTCGAAGGGTAAATTCATTATTGCCCAATTCGACAAAGACTCAATCGTTGTATATCAGGCTTTCAAAGACAGCATTGCAGATTACGCGCTCGCAAATCAAAAGTTCGGTGGAAAGGATTATGATTTTAATAGAATGACATGGTTGAAGCCAAGTTTTCTTTGGATGATGTACTATTCCGGTTGGGCAAAAAAAGAAAATCAGGAAAATGTTTTGGCAATAAGAATGAAGCGCGAAGGCTTTGATGAAATCCTGAGTTCGGCGGTGATGTCCACTTTTTATAAGGAGGTTTATAAGGATAATAATGATTGGAAGGACAAATTCCTGAACTCGGAAATTCATGTGCAGTGGGAACATTACTACGATTTGTTTGGCAAGAAAACCGACCGCTATGCAGCCAAGATTGGCATAAAAGGGGAAGTTCAAACACAATACAATGAAGAGTGGATTCTGGAAATAGAAAACGTTACTTCTTATGTGAAAGAGCAACAAAAATTATTGCAAGCAGATAAATCAGACCTGTTGCAAATTCCACACGAACGCGCTTATGCACCATCCGATCTTACTATTTTAAAGAAAATTGATGCTACCACTATTTCGCTATGATACACCACGTCACTCCCATAAATGTTTTACCACTTTTTCCTGTTCTCGATGAAAAGTTGATTAGTCTTTTGCGCAGTTTGAATGATGAAGATTGGCGGCAGTTGACCCTTTCCACAAATTGGACAGTGAAAGATGTTGCTGCGCATTTGCTTAATGGAAATCTTCGTACTCTTTCCCTTGTGCGCGACAATTATTTTGAAGAGAGGCGAGGGGATATTGAAACTTTTCAAAATCTTGTTTCTTATCTCGATACCTTAAATGCAGAATGGATTGTTGCCGCGAAAAGACTAAGTCCGCGCGTAATTATTGATCTTCTGGAAGCAACAGGAAAAGAATATTGGGAAGTTTTAAAATCGCTTGATCCCTGGGAAGATGCAGCGTTTTCTGCTGCGTGGGCTGGAGAAGAAATTTCAAAAAACTGGTTTCACATTGCAAGAGAGTACACCGAAAAATGGATTTATCAGCAGCAGATAAGAACGGTTTTAAACATGCCCGGAATTTTGACGCGTGAATTATTCAATCCTTTCCTCGAAACGTTTATGTGTGCCTTGCCTCAAACCTATAAATACACTGATGCAGTTGTGGGTTCGAGTGTGATGGTGCGTGTTACCGGTGAGGTTGGCGGAGAATGGCATATTAATAAAACAGAGGAAGGCTGGGTATTGCGTCACACCACGAGAGTAGCGCCACTTGCAGTAGTAGAGCTTGATGCCGACACAACCTGGAAGTTATTTTCAAAAATCATTTCTCCTGAAGAGGCTTTGGAAAAAGTAAAAATCACGGGGGCGGAAGAGCTTGGCAAAGTGGCACTTGGAATAGTTGCAGTGGTGGTGTAGGTACTGTTTTGAAACAACCATAGAAATTCGGCATTTCCTTTCAACATAAAAACCAGACACCGAAGCATCTGGTTTTCACTTTTCACTTTTCACTTTTCACTTTTACTTTTTCACTTTTCCTTTTTTACTGCTTCACAATCGGTATCATTCTCTGAGCGCCATCTTTTATGATTTGCGCAAAGTGAAGACCTGAAGCCCAGTTGCCCGTTTGTAAACTGATGTTTGCATTCTCCCCATTCACTTGCAGGCTTTCAGTTTGAATGGTTCTGCCCGTTACATCCATTACATTGATGGTGTAAGTTCCGTTCTCTGCACCCTCCATTTTGATGTTTACATTGCTTGTAGCAGGATTGGGATAAGCAGTGATCTTGATGTTTTGTGAAAGTGAGGCAACAGAGGTAGGAATCTCTGTAAGTACTTGACTAAAGGTGTTGCTTGGCTCATCTCCGGCAACACCGCCATCACTGTTAACTGCGTTTATAATTCCATAAATCGTAACAGGACCAGTACCAGCAGCAGGAGCAGTCCAGTTAAAAGTAACTGCATAAACACCTTGAGTTTTTCCGATACGTTGATTGTGTTCGATCAAGGCTGTATATCCTGATGGAACATGAGTTTTAGCATCCGTAGTCGTTATTGTACCAACTTGTGTGTTGTTCGATTGTCTTAGAACAATTGCCTGAAAACCAAAATTTGCTTTAGTAGCATTGTTCCCGCTCAGTGCCACAATATAGTTATGTCCCGGTGTGTAGGATGTAACTGGTGTAGTAGGCGCAGTTGCATCAGCTACTATAAATAGACCTGTGGTGTTAGCAGATGGGACACTATGGCAACCTGATGATCCACATGTGCCGGCGGAGCCTGGACTTCCGGTTCTGTTTCCGTTACTCGATGATGCCGGTCCGAATGAATTACTGGACAAGGTTAGATACAACATACCAGCTACTGCTGAAAATAGTAAAAATGAACGCTTCATACGCTTTGCTTTTTATGGGTTGTTTTTAATAAAAAAATATCTTTGCGACCCTATGGGTCAAAAAAAATTAGTACGGTTTGAGGCTATAAAGTCCTTTTCTAATGTACTGCAAAGTCCAGAAAACATTAAAGGTCTCTGGCATGAGTATTTCAAGAACGATCATCCTATTACGCTCGAACTTGCCTGTGGCAAGGGAGAGTATAGTGTAAACTTAGGCAGGCAGCATAAAGATAGAAATTATGTTGGCGTTGATATCAAAGGCAACAGAATTTTTATTGGAGCAAAGACTGCTCTTGCAGAAAATCTTACCAATGTGGCTTTTCTTCGTGCACAAATCGGGCAGCTCACCAATTACTTTGCACCTAATGAAGCACAGGAAATCTGGATTCTTTTTCCTGATCCTTTTCTTAGAGAACCGAAAGCTAAGAACCGACTTACACATCCGCGCTTTATTTCGCTCTACCAGCAAATACTTCCTCCAAACGCCCGCATCCATCTCAAAACAGACTCAAAAGAACTTTTCGACTTTACACTCGAAACAATTAATGAACACGAGTGTATCATTCACGAGTGTATTGCAGACGTATATGGACAGGGAAAAGCAACGGGAGCGTTGGCTATTAAAACTTTTTATGAGCAAATGCACTTAGCAGAAGGGCGCACTATTTATTATGTTTCTTTTTCGCTGCCACAAAAGCCTATTGTGTACGTGAGAAAAAAGAAAGTAAATATTGACGCAGATGAAGAATGAGGACTACTACATTTTGCCCGATGGAAGATTGGTGATGACTGCTACTTACCTGCTAAAACGGGGATATTGTTGCGGCAATGGTTGTATGAATTGTCCTTACGATTATCAGCAAGTGCCGGAACCAAAACGTACTATCTTATTGGAAAAACGAAATGAGCAAAGCAGAGAAGGATAACATTTATGAAGTCATCTATCAAATAGTGCGGCACTGTCCTAAAGGGAGAGTTACCACTTATGGCGCTGTGGCAGCAGCTACGGGTGCAAAGTCGGGGGCGCGGTTGGTAGGATATGCGATGAATAATTGCAAAAGCATTCGTCCCAAAGTTCCTGCACATAGAGTAGTGAACCGAAACGGGTTGCTTACCGGCAAGCATCATTTTGAAACGCCCTCTACTATGCAAGCGCTTTTAGAAAAAGAAGGCGTAAAAGTGAAAGACGATAAAGTGGTAGATTTTGAAACCTTATTCTGGGATCCTTTAAAAGAACTTACGCTATAAAATCTCGTTCAATCAAAAATAAAAGGGCACATCTTTCGACATGCCCTCCGCTGGTAGTAATATTTTACTAAGGAAGCACTTTTTCAATAAAGTCAAGATTCATTGCTAAAAGCGTTTCTCTTTTTGCTCTTTCTTCCGGTGTTATATAAAACGGGCTTGCCGGGTTCAAATCTTGTGCATTATCTGCATACACATATCTCACTTCACTCTTGCTGGTTGATGGAAGGAACATGTCCTTTATCATATAATCTTCCGGTAGTCTTTCAATTTTCTTATTCAACCATGAAGAGCCTGCGAGATATTGCTTTTGCGGCACATAAATAAACAAGCAAGTACCACCTTTTATGTAATCAATCACTTTGCCTATTGACTGACGGCTTACCGCGGGGCATCCCCAGCTTCTGCCCAGGCGACCCTGACCTGCAATAAACGAAGGACTCACATAATCCGCACCATGCACCACTATGGCACGCTGGTATGCCGCAGAGTTATAGCCATTATCCATTCCGTGCAGGCGAAGCGATGTGCCATGCTTTCCTACATAAGTATCATCCGTAACGTAAAAACCAATGCTGCTTTGGTGAGAATTTTCGGTATTAGAAAATGCTTTTGCAAATTCATCGCCACTGCCTTGTCCGTGCGCTACGTAGTCATTCATCAATACCTCTTTCCTGGCAAGGTCTATAATCCAAAGGCGATGTTTGGTAGATGACAAAGTAAAATCTGCCACTGAAAGAATTTGCTTATTCGCATTCAGCTTGCCCGCATTGCGCAGGTTTAAGTAACCACGGTAGGCTGTTGCAAAAGCATCGAAAGAAATCTTTTCGCTTCCTTTAAAATCAATTTGAGAATAAACCTCAGAAATGTAGCTGTTAATGTCGTTCATATTATTTACAGCTATAGATGGGTTCGTAGTCGGCTCTTTGGCGGTAGCAATCTTTATAGTTAATCCTAAAAAGGTTCCTACCGACACACACAAAATCATTTTCTTCATGAACTCCAGGATTTTTAAATATTTGTAATGGGGAATACCGTAAAGATACTACACAACCCCCTTTCTGCCAACCATTTTGGGTAGGATAATGCCCATTTAACTGGGGTTTAACGCCCTTTCCCCATATTAAATTATGGAGTTCTTTACATCCAATTGTTAATTATCAGCACAGAAGATAGCGCGCATCGTATGCTATCCTCATTTCTTTAATGTCTGCCTGCTTCGGATGGTGGGGTGGGCCTTTCGGGCGGTTTATTGCGTGCCTCGGGCGGATAAGTGTGGCGCGCGGAGTATTTTTTATTGCCTTCGGAAAAATTTTATTGCCTTCGGAAAGACTTTTATTGCCTTCGGAATGCTTGCAGCGGGCTTCGGAACACCTCCGAAGCGCATTGTCAACCCTCCGAAGCGCATTGTCAACCCTCCGAAGCACATTGTCAACCCTCCGAAGCACATTGTCAACCCTCCGAAGCATTCTGTCAACCCTCCGAAGCATTCTGTTAACCCTCCGATGCCCAAACCAAGCCACCCGAAGGGAACGCAAAATGGATTTTGGGGGAAATAATAGGATGAAATACCGGCGCTCGCCGCTGCGGTTGTCGAGGCTTCCTAATCCCTGCATTGTATTTAACTAATTCAACATCAGCACAATCCACCTCAGAATTCTTAGCTTTGGCGGTCTTTTAAAAAATATTTTTCCATGAAAGAAGTGTATATCATCTCCGCCGTGCGCACACCTTTGGGTAGCTGGGGCGGATCGCTCAAAGATTTTTCGGCTACAAAGCTTGGTTCATTTGCCATAAAAGGTGCTCTTGAAAAAGCCGGCGTTAACCCCGAAGAGGTAAATGAAGTATTGATGGGTAGCGTACTACAGGCAAATCTCGGTCAGGCCCCTGCACGTCAGGCGGCACGCTTTGCCGGTGTGCCCGATAATGTGCCCTGCACCACAGTAAATAAAGTTTGTGCATCTGGCATGAAGGCTGTAATGCAAGGCGCACAATCCATAATGCTCGGCGATGCAGATGTGGTAGTAGCAGGCGGTATGGAAAGCATGAGCAACGTGCCTTTCTACAGCGATTCGCTCCGCTGGGGAAACAAATATGGCAACGCCACGCTGATAGACGGACTGGCCAAAGATGGTCTTACCGATGTGTACCACAATTACCCAATGGGCAATGCCGCAGAGCTTTGTGCAAAAGAGTGCAGCATAAGCCGTGAATCTCAGGATGAGTTTGCGATTGAAAGTTATAAACGCAGCCAGGCGGCGCAAACTGCAGGCTTGTTCGACAATGAAATAGTTCCTATCGAAATACCTCAGAAAAAAGGCGATGCTATCCTTTTTGCTAAAGATGAAGAACCCTGGAACGTAAAATTTGATAAGATACCTTCCCTTAAATCTGCCTTTGTAAAAGAAGGAT
>CALMWT010000040.1 GCA_937870855.1 uncultured Taibaiella sp. | reverse complement strand
CGGCGTACCCTGGCACATCTTATGGATAAAGCCACTACCCTGACCACTGCCTGAGAGATAGTAAGTGCCGGGACCTGGATCGAAATCTTTGTTGGAACCGGAGAAAGTGCCCGTGGTATAGACACTGTAATTATCATCTAAATGTATCCAACTGGGGTTATCTCCCTGCCAGCCTGCACCCCATACAAAGTTGCCCGAGCTATCGAGCTTTTGCACCGCTACACCAGAGGGTACGGTGAATACACCGGTGCTGGGATTGATATCGCAGGAGTTGGGAAGGACGAGGCCATTGTAGACATTTCCTACGCTATCTGTAGTTACAATACCACTGGTAAACAAGCCCACGTTTGCACCCGTTTTATTTGCCCATTTAAAATCTCCGTTGCTATTAAGCTTAAGGGTAAAGGCACTACGGGTGGAGTTGGAAGTAAGGTTGTAAGTGCCGGAACCGGGATCAAAATCTACTGTGCCACTAAAGTAGCCCCCTACAATAGCATTGCCAAGACGGTCAACAGTGATGCCATATCCCACATCATCATTAGCACTTCCAACTCGCTTTGCCCAAACATAGCTTCCTGCGGCATCGTACTTCGCAATGAAAATATCGTATCCTCCTGCCGATGTAAGATTTGCGATGGCTGGACCGGGATCGAAATCGGCAGTTGATTGGAACTGGCCTGTTACAAATACATTCGAGAAATTATCCACGGCTAACGACCATGGGTCTTTATCGGCTAAGCCGGACACTTGTTTTGCCCAAATAAAATTGCCAGCAGAATCCATTTTTTCGATTAATATATCTTGTGAACCACTGCCAGCAGCCGGGCTAACTATGTTGTACACGATAGGTCCAGGGTCAACATCAAGGACAACGGGTGTAGCGGTGCCACCAATTGAGGCACTGAAGTAAATATTTGACAAACTATCGCTAGTCATGGACAGCATTTGCATAGCGCCAACCGTCGTGTTACTACCCATAGTCTTTGCCCAAATAAAGTTACCTGTGGCGTCAAGTTTCAATACGAAGCAGTGATCGCCACCTAATGACGACAACTTATAAATGGCTGGACCTGGATCGAAATCGAAACTATCTCGGTAAGAGCCGCCAGTATAGATATTCCCATACCCATCTACCCTTACACCTTTTCCAAAACAACCAAAAACGTTGGAGGAAATTCCGGCAATTTGCTTTACCCACAAAAAATTTCCGAATGCATCTTGCTTCAAAATGAACATGTTTAGATTTCCAACAGCCGTTAAGGCATATACACTTGGTCCGGGGTCAAAATCTACCGTGCCATTGAAGTATCCTATAGAAATAAGGTTATTATTCGTGTCAGAAGTGCATGCCGTAACACCTGTCGCATATATCCCTGTTCCTATTTTTGCTTGTGCCCATGAAAACGTCTGTGCGAAAACCTTAGAACTGTAAACAGAAATGAAGCAGCAGACAAAAACTATGTAACGTGAGATTGATTTCATAGGAAATTTTTTTAGGCTATTGCGAATCTAAAACTTTTTATTATAACTTACATCTAAGCGATGAGCTTGCTACGTTTTCCTTAAATTCTTCCTTTATGTATTTCCCTTCTATTGTTGGTAGTTTAGGCTTAGTTAACCAAGGTTTTCCAGTGCCGCTTAATACTGAATTCATTGTCGGTGGATTTTATGCACCTGGAGATGGAGGCGGAGGAACTTTTATATGGATCCCACCAATTCCTTCAGGGTTCTCCCCTGATGGTGGTATTACCTTCTTAGCAACTAATGATAATCAAGGCTACTTCAAACGCATCTATTCTGGTCCTATCAATAGCAGAGAATACCTATATTTCTATACAAACAAGCAATAATCCAACAGGGGAGATCAGAGGACAATTATCGTTGCAGAATTTGGTAGTAGATGGTATTACGTATGGTCCATTAGAACTTAGAGATTATAGATTTGAAGGTGTGCGATCTGCCTCTATTACTAACTCGTATGTCAACGGCATAACATTGATTGAGTTATCAGTTAACCTGTATAGTTCGCGATCTGATAATGCAATTGGCAATAATATAATTGATGTTGACGCTTCATCTTCATTGGTATCTTATGAGCATCGCCAAAATCATCAGGTAAGTGAAAATATTTTTGTCCAGTCCATTTCTTATAATGGCACAGGCGATGTAGGCAATGCTCCGTGGCAACCCACCTCCGTCTGGGGTCCATTACGCTCTATGCTGGTGAAGAAAGTTTATCAGACACTACCCTACAATGTAAAATACGGCTCACTGTTAGATAGCACATCTCCCATAGCATTTGGCACAGTAAGCAGCACACCAGTTACAGGAGGCGTGTTGGGAACGCGGTGCGCAAAACTATTTATTCCTGCAAGTATCACTGCTTCTTTAGATCTCGGGTTCTCGCTTGTTGCCGATAAGTATTATCTGTGGTCTATTCATGCCCTAAAAGATAGTCCCGACATTTCGGGTAATCTTGGTATTCCTGGTGACGCTCAACTTGGACAGGTAATATTGAAACAGGCGCAGTGGGCTTGTTCTTATGGTATCAAGAAATTTAGTTTCACAACTCCACCTACAGATACGGTTCACCTCTCTATTCATAATAGTGCTGGCACGCAGGGCATCATTTACCTTGCAGATGTGCAAGTCGTAGAGTTCGACAACTTGTCTGATGCGATATCTTATGCCCAAAGCAGAGCTTTTATCACCACGCGCTCAGAAAAGATATTAGGTCCGGTGCATACTTCTTCGTCTGCAAGCGCCTATTTCAGGTGGATAGCCGAAGAAGATTCTTTCGAAATAGAAAACGCCTTCAACATTGCAGAAATAGTAAGGATAGATGTTGGTGTGTATAATGTTCTTTTCGAGATCGCACTCGATGAGCTGCCTGTGGTACAGTTAACACCGGAAACATTGGAAGGGGGCGGCGAAGTGGATACAGCAGTAGTAACGTCATTTGAAGAATTGTCTGTTGCCGGTTTTACAGTGCGCTTAGTAGAAATTATAGATGGCGTGCCTACGCCCGTAGATGATTCGTTCGCGCTGACTGTAGCATAATCTTAAGGAATCAGCAAAAAAATCCCGGCATACAAAAGTGCGCCGGGATGTTTTTATAAATGATATTTGAAGCCTACTTCTTCTTCTCGTAGCGTTTCTTAAACTTGTTAATGCGACCTGCAGTATCTACAAACATAGATTTACCAGTGTAGAACGGATGCGAAGTGTTTGAGATTTCCACTTTTACAAGGGGATATTCGTTGCCATCTTCCCAGGTAGTAGTTTCTCTTGTAGGGGCAGTGGAGCGTGTGATGAAAGAAAAATCGTTCGACATATCTTTAAACACCACTAAACGGTAGCTTTCCGGGTGAATTCCTTTTTTCATTTTGATTGTCTTTTTTTAATGCATGGATTTTGCCATGCGTGAAAATTGAGGGAGCGAAGGTAAAAAAAAACAGCTATCCGGCAAAAATTGCTTTTAAATTATTTCAGCATCTTCTGAAGGTCAACTTCTGCTTGCTCTGCAAACTGATAGGTTGCCAATACTTTTCCATCGGGTCCCAGTAAAAAGGCCTGCGGCACATATTCTACACCGTATATCTGTGCAGGTTTCGATTGCCATCCTCCGAGGTCGCTCATGTGAAATTCCCACGCGAGCTTATCATCTTGTATAGCTTTCACCCAGGCATCTTTATTCTGATCGAGCGACACACTCACAATGGTAAATCCTTTCTTTGCAGCCTTAAAGTTCTTTTCTTTATAACGGTCGTACAGTTCTACCAACCGTGGATTTGCGGTGCGACAAGGACGACACCATGATGCCCAGAAATCGAGCAAAACCACTCTGTCTTTCGTGATTTTTGAAAGCTCCATTTGCTGCCCTGAGGGATTTTCAAATTTTAGTTCCGGAGCTTTTGAACCAACTTTAATAGTTGTGTTTTCAAATTGAGCATACGCCCCCAACGCGCTACAACACAGAAGCAAGGCTACAAGTAGTTTTTTCATTATCGGTATCTAATTGTTTTTATTAAAGTTAAGGAAGAAATGCTTTTTCAAAACTTCATAATTCCAGCTTCAAACCATCATACGCCAGATAAATGCCAGATGGCAACATAGCCTCAACTTCTTCATGCAAGCCAAGCTGATGGCTGATATGGGTGAAGTAGGTTTTTTCGGCGCTTACTTCCGTAGCTATTTCAATAGCTTCGGCGAGTGTGTAGTGCGATACATGATGTTGCTGTCTAAGCGCGTTTAGCACCAATGTTTTGCTGCCGCTGATCTTTTCCATCTCCTTTGGCGATATATGCTTTGCATCGGTGATGTAGGTGAAGTCTTTGATACGAAACCCAAGCACATCCATTTCATAATGGCGGACTTTTATAGGGATGATCTCTACACCACCAATTTTAAAATTCTGCTTTTCTGATATGGTATGAAGGTTGATTTGCGGTACACCAGGGTAGTGAGCATTTTCAAAAATGTAACGGTACTCCCGGCGCAATGCTTCCTGGGTTTCTTCGGTGGCATACACATCCATTGCTTTTTGCTGAAAATAGTTGTAGGCTCGAATGTCATCAAGTCCTGCAATATGATCTTTATGGCTGTGGGTATATACAACAGCGTCCAGTTTGTGAATTTTAGAGCGGAGCATTTGGTAGCGAAAATCGGGTCCGGTATCAATGACAAGGTTTACCCCATCTACTTCTATAAATACAGAAGTACGCAAACGATTATCTCTTTTGTCGGGGGAAGTGCAAATATTGCAATCGCAGCCAATAACAGGAACACCCTGTGAGGTACCGGTTCCGATAAATGTAACTTTCACGGTTAGAGATCCATTTCGGTTTGTACAGACGATTCATCGTTCATGGTCGAAGCATCCTGCAATTGTTTATACCATTTCAGCATTTCACCACTCAGTTCCGCTTCATTTACTTTTATGGAAGGGAGTATTTCGATCAGGGCATTGATGCGCCCCTCAACATTCAGAAATTTATTGATAACCACTACGCGTCTTTCTTCAAGAATGCAATAACCGGAGTTGAAATTTCCCTTTTCAAAACGAATCATAAACCGCGCTTCCTCGAAGAGCTGCTCCAGTTTTTTAAGGGTGTTTGCAGTATATTTGAAGCTCATTTGCAATTTCCGGTTTCGATGGCTAAAATAAGAAAATTCACTGCACTTGTAGGGTTGGTAATAGTTTGGATTAGTCTTGCAGGTAAGGTTCACGCTCAAAATCCTTCCAGCTATTATATTGAAGATCCACGAACCTTTTATGCAGGATTAATTGCCGGTGCAAATTTGTCTCAGGTAGATGGCGATAGCTACGCAGGCTATCATAAAGTGGGGTTAAACGCTGGGGGTATAGTTTATACTCATCTTGCACCCAACCTGGCGGTAAGTCTTGAGATATTATTTTCCCAAAAGGGAGCAAGGGGACACAGAGTGCAGGAGAGTGGGGCAGGCACGTTTATTAACGCGTATCGCATTAATCTGAATTATGCGGAAATACCCATACAACTAAACTATTTTGACAAGCGAAGAAGTCATTTCGGAGGTGGATTTTCGTATTCTCAACTGATAACTGCTCAGGAAAAATTGGACACCAATCCCCCGCAGCAGCCGGGCAGCTCAGGTTATGTAAATCTGGAGAATTATCCTTTTAAAAAATCTGATTTGAATTTTATCCTCGGTGGCAGCCTGCACCTTTGGAAGGGATTGTTTTTTCAGGGAAGGTTTCAATATTCCCTTTTGTCTATCAGAAAAAATCCTCCGCCGGGTTACAGTCGCTCAGATCAGTTCAACAATATGTGGACTTTGCGGCTGATGTATCTTTTCTAATCAGAAATTTCTGAATTGCGGGAGCCATAGGCATAATGGCTGATGAGATAAAACAAAGCAACTATTACCGGAGGTACAAGTAAAGAAAGCCAAAGCATTGAATCCATAACACAAACTTTTACGCTTACATAAACGATAAAAACCGTGCTGGGGTTCTCTGATTTTCTACATTTGTCTAACGTTCCTCCAGATTTTCATATCCTTCGTCCAACAACCAGTTTTTGCTGTCGGCTGCCTGGGTGGCGAGTTCATCGCAGCGATTGTTGTAAGGGTTGTTTGCATGACCTTTTACCCAAACAAATTTGATATTGTGTTTTTGGGCGAGTTTGTGGTATTGCATCCATAGGTCGGCATTTTTCTTCCCTTTAAAATTCGTTTTGAGCCAGTTATTGAGCCAGCCTTTTTCTACAGTGTTTAGAACATATTGAGAATCTGTAAAAACGGTAATGTCAAGTCCTTCTCGGTTTAGCTGCTGCAACGCTACTATCACTGCCATCAACTCCATCCTGTTATTTGTAGTGAGCCGGTAGCCCTGCGAAAATTCTTTGTAAGCTTGTCCCCACTGAAGGATGACTCCATAACCACCAGGACCCGGATTACCTCTGGCAGACCCATCGGTATATACAATTAACTGTTTAGACATCTAATAACGGTGCGCTTATCTTTGCTCAAAAATAGACGGTTGAAAGGCAAAATAAAAGTAGGATCGGTAAGTTATTTGAACGCGAAACCTTTATTGTATGGCATTGAACGGAGCGAAATAATAAATGAGATTGAACTTTCGGAAGAATATCCTGCGGAGGTTGCCAGAAAGTTGAAAAATAATGAAATAGATGTGGCTTTATTGCCGGTGGCTGCAATGAGCGAAATAGAAGGTGCGCGAATAGTATGTGATTATGGAATAGCCGCAGATGGAAACGTTGTTTCTGTTTGTATTTTCAGTCAGGTGCCTATGGAGGATATTGAAGTGGTTTATCTCGATTATCAGTCCCGCACATCGGTAAAACTTGCGCAAATACTTTTGAAAAATTATTGGAAACAAGACGTAGTTTTTAAACCTGCAACCGAAAATTTTATAGAGTACATCAATGGTACTAATGCAGGGGTAATAATTGGCGACCGCGCTTTGCAGCAACTCAACAACTTCGGGTATGTTTATGATCTGGCAACTGCATGGAAAGATTTTACAGGATTGCCTTTTGTTTTTGCTGCATGGATTGCAAACAAAGACTTACCGGCAGATTTTATCCGGTTATTCAATGAAGCCAATAAAGAGGGGTTGAATCATATAGATGAAGTGGTGTCTGAAAATCATTTCCCTTATTACGATCTGAAAAAATACTACACCGAAAACATCCATTACTTTCTGGATGAAGAGAAAAAGAAGGGAATGGAACTTTTTCTTTCAATGATTAAGGATGACGACTTGTTATAGTAGTATCGTTGACACGTAATGTTGTTTTATACTTTTACATTATAATTGATTTTATGGCTGCAATCACACTCGTAGAATGCCCGCGCGATGCAATGCAAGGTTGGAAGCATTTTATCCCGACAGAACAAAAAATAGAATACCTCAATGCTCTTTTAAAAGTGGGATTTGATATTCTCGATTTCGGTTCATTTGTTTCACCAAAGGCAATTCCCCAAATGGCAGATACAAAGGAGATAATTCAAAATTCAAAATTCAAAATTCAAAATTCAAAAACCAAACTGCTTGCCATCATTGCTAATACACGAGGAGCTGAGGATGCAGTGCAATATGATGCGATTACTTACCTCGGTTTTCCTTTTTCTATTTCAGAAACATTTCAACTTAGAAATACGAATAAAACGATTGCCCAATCACTAAAGCAGGTGGAGGAAGTTCAGGAGCTATGCGTGAAAAAGAACAAGGAATTGGTAGTTTATATTTCTATGGGATTTGGCAATCCTTATGGCGATGACTACAATGCTGTGGTAGCAATAGAATGGGTAAGAAAACTTACACAACTTGGCGTAAGGACAATTGCAATGTCGGATACGGTAGGTGTTGCTGACCAAGATAGTATTCAATACATTTTCAGTCATCTTATTCCTGAGTTTTCTGACGTTTCCATCGGCGCTCATTTTCATTCAACAGTTGATAAGTGGCAGGAAAAAATCGAAACTGCTTACAACAATGGCTGCATTCGTTTCGACAGCGCGATGATGGGGATAGGTGGTTGCCCAATGGCAAAAGATGACCTTGTAGGAAACATTGCCACGGAGAATATTGTAAGTTGGTGCGAACATAAAAATATAGCTTTACAAATAGACAAAGAAGCTTTTGCCGAAGCGCTTCAAATCGCATCCCGCATTTTTATCTAACAACCATCAACCATCAACTAACAACCATCAACTAACAACCAATAGCCAATGTCCATTCATAAAGAAGTAAAACGCGTCACATCTCACACCCTCCAATGGATGAAACAAAATGGTGAGAAAATCAGTATGCTCACAGCGTATGATTATTCGATGGCGCGCATCTTTGACGATGCAGGAATTGATGTATTGCTTGTAGGAGATTCTGCTTCAAATGTTATGGCAGGTCATGAAACAACTTTGCCTATTACGCTCGATCAAATGATTTATCATGCTTCGAGTGTGGTGCGTGCTATTAAGCGTTGTATGATAGTGGTGGATCTTCCGTTTGGTAGTTATCAGGGAAACAGTAAAGAGGCTCTGAATTCGGCTATTCGCATTATGAAAGAAACAGGCGCACACGCGATAAAACTGGAAGGAGGAGAAGAAGTGCTTGAGTCCATAAAAAGAATTATCAGCGCTGGCGTTCCGGTAATGGGACATCTAGGTTTAACCCCTCAATCCATCAATAAGTTTGGTACTTATTCCGTAAGGGCAAAAGAAGAAGTAGAGGCAGAAGCGCTGATCAGGAACGCGCATTTGTTGGAAGATAATGGATGTTTTTCTGTGGTGCTGGAAAAAATTCCTGCTACTTTGGGAGGAAAAGTTGCTGGCGAATTGAAAATACCGGTGATAGGCATTGGTGCGGGAATGCATGTGGATGGTCAGGTGCTGGTGATGCACGATATGCTCGGAATTACTAAAGACTTTTCTCCACGTTTTTTACGCCGTTACCTCAACCTGTACGACCAAATAAAACTTGCTACCGAACAATATATCGGCGATGTGAAGAGCAAAGATTTTCCAAATGAGAAAGAGCAGTATTAATTGTGAATTGTAAATGAATTGCAGAAGATGATTAATGAAACTGGGTGGAAAGAATTAAAGCAGGAACTTGATGCAAAGAATGTAACACTCGTGGCTGTATCGAAAACAAAACCTGTTGAAGATATACAAGCGCTGTACGATTTAGGTCAAAGAGATTTTGGAGAAAATTATGTGCAGGAATTGGTTGACAAACAAGGCCTTCTTCCATCAGATATTCGCTGGCATTTTATCGGTCATCTTCAGTCCAATAAAGTAAAAAATATTGCGCCTTTTGTTCACCTTATTCAAGCAGTGGATAGCTTTAAATTATTGCTGGAGATCAACAAGCAAGCCGAGAAAAATAATCGTGTTATTGATGTGTTGTTGCAAATGCATATTGCGGCAGAAGACACAAAATTTGGAATGGATACAACTGACATTTTCGAGTTTATGGCATACTTCGGTGCGCAAAAACAAGATTTGCAAAATGTGCGTATCCGTGGGTTAATGGGTATGGCAACTTTCACCGATGAAGTTGATCAGATACGTGAAGAATTCAAAACGCTCGTTACAAGGTTTCAGGCCATGAAGCAAACTGATTTTCTTTTTGTAGATCATTTCGACATTTGCTCCATAGGCATGAGCAGCGATTATAAATTGGCTATTGAAGAGGGCAGCACCATGGTAAGAATTGGAAGCATGTTGTTCGGTGCAAGAAATTAATTTTTACGTTCCAGCCATTTAAAGCCAAGAGCACTCACTATTAGTATTCCGCCTATTACCCACCACAAAGTTGTAAAACCAAAGCGATCTGCAATTTGTGCGCCCGTACCTGGCCCCAGCACTTGCGCAATGCTCCAGGCAACTGTAAACAATGCTGCATATTGTCCGCGATTTTCATTCACTGTTCGAGTTACCCAATAGGTATTCATAAACGGCATCGAAAACATTTCCCCCACCGTCATTATCAGCATCGAACCTATCGCCAGCCATCCCGCACCCGGAAAAATATTGAACATCATGAAACTGAAAGCAATCATCAAAACACCTATCATTATGTATTGAAGAATATGCCGCCTTCCTTCCAGATTGTGAATCAAAACCATTTCGGTGAATGCTATGATAAGCCCGTTTATTGCCATTATCATTCCTATAAACATCTCTGTGAGGTGCAATTCTTGCCGGTAGTAAACAGGCAGCGTCGTGAATATCTGGAAGAAACTAAAAGCAAACAGAATAATCATGAACGTGAAAACCATGTAAGGCTTGTCTTTGTATGCCGACCTTACCACCACATTTTTCACTGTTACCACTTTGTGTCTGGTAGCTTTATTTTTTGACGGAGCAAGTGTAAGATATAAAAGCAGTGCAGCGCCAATGTTGGTAAAACCGTCTATCCAAAATAGTAGCTCGTAATTGGCTGAAGCAATAAAACCGCCCAGCGCACCACCGAAAGCCCAACCTAAATTGATGGCAAGCCGGTTCAGCGAAAAGGATCTTGTCCTGTTTTCTTCTTTGCTGTAATGAGCGATAGCCGCAGAATTTGCAGGACGAAACATGTCATTTACCAAACTCAAAATAAATGCAAACAAACAAATGGCTCCGAAGCTTCGCATTTGTCCGAGTACCATAAACAACAGACCTCCGCCTAATAAAGTTGCTATTTGAATTTGGTAAAAGCCAACCTTGTCAATGAGTTTTCCACCCAGTAATCCGCCGCAAACAGCTCCTGCTCCAAACAATGCCATCACCCAGCCTGCTTCCGCAATACTATAGCCGAGTTGTTGCGTCATGTAAAGCGTCATGAAAGGAACCACCATTGTGCCACTTCTGTTTACAAGCATTACAAGCGACAGCCACCAGGTGGAGGGCGCTAATCCGTGGTAGGCTTGTTTATACAAATGCAGCAAACGTGTCATGAGGTGCAAAAATATTCTGCGGTATTTAGTCAGCATATTTTATTTTAGTCGAAAACGGCATTTATGTTTCATTCGATTGAAGAGTTTCTTAGCATCTGGCATCAGGAAAGTGAAAGCACACTTAAATTGTTTCAATTGTTGACCGACGCATCGTTGTCGCAAAAAGTAAGCGAAGAAGGAAGATCGTTGGGTCGCCTTGCCAATCACCTCATTGAGTCGCTAACCGAAATGCCGCATAAACTTGGCTTGCCTATTGAAGAAGAGCAACCGGCGTTGGAAACAACGGCAGAGTTGGTGGCTGCTTATCAGCGCGTAAACGCTCAGTTTATTGATGCACTGGAAAGTAATTGGAATGATGACGACCTTGAACGCGAGACAAACATGTATGGAGAACAATGGAAAAACGGCCACACACTTTTTGTTATAGTAGTTCATCAATCACACCATCGCGGACAAATGACTGTATTAATGCGGCAGGCTGGTTTGAAAGTAATTGGCGTGTATGGCCCATCGAAAGAAGAATGGGAGGAAATGAATATACCCGCAATGGCTTAAGCATGGCGACACCATCTTAATGTTATTTGCTGTAGCCCACTACTTTCTAACTGTTTTCCTGCGTGCTGCTTTTTTCGGAGAAGAATTTTTGCCGGTGCTTTTCTTTGAATCGGATTTGCGGGAAACTGTAGCTTTTTTAGTAGCGGTGCTTTTCTTTGTCGCCGTTTTCTTATTTGCTGTTTTCTTTGCAGTAGAACTTTTCTTTGTCGCGGATTTTTTTGAGGCTGTAGTTTTTTTGCTAACAACTTTCTTTGCTGCGGAGCTTTTTTGGGAAGCAGATTTTTGGGAAGCAGATTTTTGGGAAGCAGGTGTCTTTTTGCTGGCAGTTTTCTTCTTGGCAGTTTCTTTTTTTGTTGCAGTTTTTTTCGATCGTCGGCTGCTATCTTTTTTAGGAACTTTCTCACCTTTATTGCGCGCTTCAGAAAGCCCGATTGCTATCGCCTGTTTAGGATTGGTCACTTTCTTGCCTGAACGTCCACTTTTCAATTTTCCTTCCTTCATTTCGTGCATTACTTCTTCCACTTTTTCAGAAGAGCCTTTTGAGTATTTACGAGCCATATAATTTTGCGTTTGGGTTAGAAATATTTTACAGAATTAGCAATAAAACCAAGCCATATTTTATACTGCTACTAACTGAAGTGGCACATTCTTTTTCAGGATAAATGTTCGATTGCTTTCAAGAAGGGCACAAACATTTTAATAATTCAACAACAACACTATGGCAAAGTATAGAGTAGAATACGACAACAAAGAGATACGTTCCATTGCACCTGCAAGTGATCCGGAAAATATGGGTAATGCAATTTTAGAAGAGCGAACAGGGGAGACCATTTTTGCAATTATCGAAGCGGAAAATGATGATGAAGCACAAGAGAAAGCGCAGCGTTTACAAACTGAATTGCAAACCGGTAAAACAAAACGCGAGCTGACTGGAGACGATGAAACGGTTGATAGTAATGAGAAACAGTAAAAACACAAAAGCCCCCGAAAGGGAGCCATTTGTTTGTTATAGTCAGAAAGAA
>CALMWT010000039.1 GCA_937870855.1 uncultured Taibaiella sp. | reverse complement strand
AACATTTAAGATAATCGGGACTTTTCTTTTTTAAAAAGAACTTTCGGATAGTTGTGAAATCATCATTTTTTTTTACGGTACTCCTGCTCTGTTGGAGTAGTACTAATGCTACGACATTAATCGACTCAGTCAAGCAAACATTGTCAACAGTGCCTAAATACGGAAAACTTGAAATAGCAATTAGGTCCGACGAACTTAAACCAGATAATACTTATCAGGTCTACGATTCTTCCTCCGTTGACATGTACGCCATCTTCACTGCACCAAGTGGCAAGAAATACCGGCGCAATGCGTTTTGGATGGTGCAGTATTCCCGCTGTAATACCTGCCCTAACCCTGTGGAATATCCCTTAAGCGATCCCAGGTATTGCTCTGACGGGTGGGCGGATGTTGCTGAAATAGACGACCCAAATGATCCTAACATATACATGAGTGCTGTAAACACCCCCTACAACTGGCGGGTGCGGTTTGCACCACCGGAAACGGGAAGTTGGAGTTATAAGGTGTATGCAAAAGCCGGAGCTAATTCTGACTCTTCTGCCAGTTATAGTTTTACTGTTACCAGTTCGGCAGATAAGGGATATATCGGTAGAACCGGCCAGCATCGCTATTTTGTGTACAAGGAAAGTGGCGAAATTTTCATACCGCTCGGGCTAAACAGCGTAAAGAACAGTGCACACGATACCATCCACAACCGGGTAGCCATGAGCTATGCCACCGAGCTGATGACACAGATGACACCGCATGGGGGCAACCTGTTGCGTATCATGATGACACCGTTCAACTTCGGCATCGAATGGCGGTCGAGGTTAGGCCCCGGCAACTATGGAGAACGTCAAAAGCAGGCTACCGACCTGGATTCTGTTTTGTCTCTGGCAGAGCAGTTAGGTGTATATCTCCATTTTGTTTACGATCACCAGGACGCTCTGAGCCATTGGTGGACAGACCATGCTTATCACGTCAATAATCCGGGCGGCTTTTTAACGAATGTTGACTCTTTTTTTACGAATGCACAAAGCAGAATGTTTTACAAGCGCAAGATTAGATACATTCTTGCGCGTTGGGGTTATTCTCCTCACCTCTTTTGCCTGGAACCTTTGCAGGAGATTGAGGGTTATGGTGGTAACTACTGGCACTGGCCGCAAAATATTGCAGTGCGTGACTGGTATCGGGAGATGATCCAATATGGTAAAACCATAGATACTAACCATATGTATGCAGCATCCACCCAGTCTGCGCGCGCAGGAGCCAAGCATGGACAGGATGGAATCAACCACATACCTGAACTTGACATTGTGAACGATCATTTCTATGGATCGGATTACAACTTGAACTTTCAACTAAATCATCTTGCTCAGTTCAATAAGGCCCGATATCCTCATAAGGCCTGGTATTTTGGTGAGTTAGGCATCAAGTGGCATGGGCTGAGCTGGATGGGTTCCGGCAACTATGTAGGTTCACCCTCCAATCCTATCTACAACAACGCTTCAGAATGGCATAACCCTCTTTGGAGTACAATGATGAGTGGAGGCGCCGCACCGGGCCTGCATTGGAGCGAGAACATCACCAATGTTCTGCGGCCCCCAACCACAGTCACTAACTGCTGGGGCGGACAATACCGTTACTTTGAGCCGCTTAGCCGGTTCATTGAAAACGATACTATTTTCATTGAAAACCCGCTCCCCATAGCCAATAGTTGCCAGGGACGAGGCGAGAAAGATGCTATGTGGTACCATTCTTCCCTCTATGCCTTCGATACTACAAACAACAAATGCGCCTGCTATCCGCGTGAACATCTATATATGGATGATAGCCTGATTGACAACAATTATGTAAGCAGCGGCATTACTACAACCAACGATTCTCTGATAGAAGTATTTGCTTTAAAGACGAATACAAGAGCAATTGGATGGATACACCACAAACAAAATTACTGGTACCGTCTGCCGCATAATGCCGGAGGTGACAATACTTCTGCCGTGGCCGCTATACTTGCCCATATCAATGATCTAGGTCCTGACACTACCAATATCACCACTTTCTTTAACGACTCGCTGACAATAGAGTCGCTGACCGCCGGTATGTACCGGTTAGACTTTTACAGCACTTACCCTCAATATGAAGTAAATGCAAATAACCCGGGACTGGAGGATGGCGGTATCATACCCGCATTTACGGATACTATTAATGCAGATTGCAATGGACAAATACGCTTCAGAATTCCAACACTTAGACCGTTAACAACTACCAGCGCCCCATTCGCACCCGACTATGGCTTTAAGCTTACGTGGATAAGTCCGGTTACCGTTACTAATATCACAGCTAATACTACATGGAGTGCTTCCTCGTATATAACGGGAGATGTGACCGTAAACAATGGAGCGACACTTACCATATCTGGCAGCGGCACCATTATCAGAATGCCTAAGAACGGGAAAATCACCGTTAAGACCGGAGGTTACCTCTACATCAACGGGGCAACTATCACCTCCGATTGCGATAGCATGTGGCAGGGCATCATTGTCTCAGGGCAATCTAACCAACATCAGACGGCTACAAATCAGGGTAAAGTACAAGTCACTGGCGGTGCAGTGCTTGAACATGCCTATTGTGCAATATCTTACGACAGCCTAACTAAAACAGGGGGTATCATCACCGCCATCAACAGTATTTTCAGGAACAATAAGACTTCAATACAACTTCACCATTACCGCAATTTTCTTTCAAATGCTCCGAAGGGGAATGTGAGTTATATCAACAACTGCACCTTTGAGATAGACAATAATTACAGAGGTGAGGCAATCAATCAGCCCTTTAGCAGCCATCTGGCAATGTATGCTGTAGAAGGTATCCCTATAACAGGATGCAGATTTTATAACCGCAGCAGCTTAGGCAAAAGAGGCTACGGCATCTTTTCTTTAAATGCAGGCTATAATATAGCACCGTATTGTACCATCCCTTCTACAGGTACATGCACGGGTACGCTTATTAAAAATGAGTTCAAAGGGTTTCTGTGCGGTATTCTTGCAGAGTGCGATGGCAACGGCTACCTCGAAACCATCACAGTAAATGATGCGCAGTTTGACAGCAATTCCATAGGAGTACGTACTAATAATGTACAGGATATTGCCATCCTCAAAAGCCGATTTTATGTAGGGAATGGAATAGAAACGGAGATTCATGACTGTTACCAGAATGCAGGCACTTTTACAACAGGTTCCAACCGGTTTAGAATTGAGGAAAATGAGTATGTAGGATATGTGCATGGAGGGCAGGCAAGCGGTTGGATAAATATGGGAGCAATAACAGAAAATTCTGGTCCGCACAATAATGAGATTTATAAAAACACTTTTACCGATCTTACGTATGGTGCTCATGCATGGAAAAACAACAGTGATAAACCAAGCGCGCCCTTCTGGCAGGCACCCAATGGGTTACGCTACTACTGCAATGCCTTTACCGATAATAAGATTGACATAGCCATCAGTGCCACTTACCCTGAAGGTATTGCAGGGTTGCAGGGTGACGGCACACTAAATGCACAAAATGTAATCCTTGGAGCCGGTAATACCTGGACAAGTAGCAGCTATAGTAATTTTTTACACAATATTTCGAACACGGGACATGCGGTAACATTTGCCTACAGGGGTACTGCTCCTACAGGAATGGCATGGAACAATACTACATCCAACCCGACTAACATCAATTTTGTACAAGCTAGTCCAGAACGCGAGTGCCCTTCTAAAATAACAACAGGCATCACCCAACTTGGAGGTACAGCCCAAACAGCCCTGAATACTTTGCGATCCGAACTTCCCGGAACAATTATCAATATGCGCGATGCTTACGACGCTTTGATAGACGGGGGAAGTACCGGAGCGTTGCTTACGGAACTCAGTACATTGCCGGGTTTGGACGCACATGAAAGACTCATGGAAATAGCGCCTTATGTATCTGAAACCGCTTTGCGATATGCGATAGACAACACGATAATGAGTCAGGGGTTACTCACAGAGGTGTTGCAAGCTAATCCTGATGTATTGAGAAATGGTGGGTTCATCCTTTACCTTGATGACGCAGGATTCGATCTGCAAGATTTTGAGGCAGCATTGACCGAACCAACAGAGAGAACCGGCAGAGAAGCAGAGTTAGTCAGAGCACGAAATGATCTTGCGGAGGCTTATCGTCTGTTAATAGCTGATCTGAAAGGGGATACTACCTACGAAAACATCTCGTTACTGCCGGGTTTATTTACTGATCAGGGTACCTTAGCTGCGACCTACGAACTAGCGCATTATTACTATTCAATAGGAAATGATGTTGCCGGAGCGGAGCTTTTAGAAGATGTCCCCGATCTGTTTACCCTGAGCAGCGAAGAAGAAACGATACATACAGCTCATAATGATATCCGTGAGATATTGCAGTACATGAAAGAATATCAGGCACGAGTGCTTACTTCAGATCAGGAAGAGGTGCTTGATGAAATAGCAGGAGAACACTCCAATCATCCGGTTGGAGTTATAGCCAATGTAATGCTATATAATTATGGAACGAAAATGCGCCTAATCTGTGCACCCGCTATCAGTCCCGAATTTAGGAAGTCACCGACAACGATGAAAGTGAAGAAGGCTACAAAAGTAGTAGATGTTTATCCCAACCCTGCAAAAGATCATGTCGTATTCAGCTATAATCTTCAGAATGTCGGAGAGGGATTAAAGCTTATAATTACAGACATCAGTGGTAAACCTATAAAAGAAATACGGCTTGAACATTCTAAAGGAATTACACACTGGTATACTAACGACCTGCCGAACGGCATATACCTTTACAAACTTAGTGACAACAAGAAGCAGCATGGAAACGGAAAGGTTGTTATTGTGAAGTAAACGAATGTAACAACATGAGGAGACATTAACCTGTCTCCTTATGTCTAAATCAGATGTTTTATTCTATCCTATGATGCTCTTCCGTCATTTCAATTTGCTTTCGGGTAGGCAATAAAATCAATCTTAAAGTAGTATCGTTGGTGAAATAAGCAATTGCCCAGTTGATGAAGATGATGAGTTTGTTCTTCACACTCAATATCAACATCAGATGCAAAAACATCCAAACCAGCCACGCAAAAAATCCCTGAAATTTCCAATACGGTAAATCAACAACTGCCTTTCTCTTACCCACAGTAGCCATTGTACCAGGGTTCTTATACACAAAAGATTTCAGTTCCTTACCAAGCAAAAGTGCCTTCATATTGTGTGCAAGATTTTTTGCCTGATTGATTGCCACATTGGCAACCTGAGGATGTCCTCTTTCCCAGTCCTTTGTTTCCATGTAAGCAATATCTCCTATCGCAAACACATTGTTTATGCCAATCATTCTGTTGTATTCATCCACCTTTATCCTGTTGCCACGTACCAGATTTTCTTTTGGAATTCCTGCGGGAATATTGCCCGTTACACCTGCTGCCCATATCAGGTTATTGGTTCGAATAGATCTGCCATCTTTTATGGTAATCACTTTCCCGTCATAATCCTCAATCAAAGCATTTGTCCAAACCTGCACCCCCATTTTTTCAAGATACTCCTGCGATTTTTCCTGCGATTCTTTCGACATAGGAGCAAGCGTAACAGGACCACCTTCTACCAAAAAAACATTCAGCATCGAAAAATCCATGTCAGGATAATCGTGCGGCAGTACGTTTTTTTTCATTTCAATGAGTGCTCCGGCGAGTTCTACACCTGTTGGCCCGCCGCCTGCTATCACAATATTCATGATGCCCTCAAGGTCGCTTTGTGAACAGTCAAGAGCGTCTTCAAAATTCAGTAAGATCCGATTGCGCAGTGTTATGGCTTCTGCGGTTGACTTCATTGGGAAAGCATACTTTTCGATATTTTTATTTCCGAAAAAGTTAGTGGTGCATCCCGTCGCAATCACCAGATAATCATAAGGAAAGCTGCATGTGTCCGCATAGACGATCTGATGGGAGGTGTCAATATGTTGCACCTTAGCCACACGCACATGTACATTCTTTTTTCGTTGAAAAATTTTACGCAACGGAAATGAAATGGAGGAAGGTTCAAGACCACCCGTGGCCACCTGATAAAACAAGGGCTGGAACTGGTGAAAATTATTTTGATCCAGAAGTGTGATGTCGTAGGCCGTGTCCTTTATTCTTCTTGCCAGTTGCAATCCTGCAAAGCCGGCACCAAGTACCACAATCTTTTTCCTGTCCATAAAATTTTCCTTTTGAGATACAAAGCTATTTCAGTTTGTATCTATGCGAAATAGAGATTAGACTGGAGAAATAAGATAAAAGCTATGCCAGTTGAACAACTAAACCATATCGCTTCCTGCGTTCATCACCATGTTGGTTCCGTTTATATGCTGCGTGGCTTGCGCTAAATAAAGCACAGCTTCTGCCACATCCTTAGGGTTTAATAATTGCTTTAGAGGATGCGCTTCGATGATCTGCTCCACAGTTCGCTCGTCATAATCTTCCGTCATGTGGGTAGCCATAAAAGCAGGCGAAATGCAATTGGAAGTAATGTTGAAACGAATGCCCTCAGTTGCCCACGATTTGCTCATGGAAAGCAAATAGTTTTTTTGGGCGGTGTAAACCGACATGCCTGCGGGCGGTTTATTAATAACGGCACTGCTAATGATATTGATGATCTTCCCGAATTTTTTCTTTCTGAAAATGGCTATTGCTTTTTGGGTGATCAGTAAGGTGGGAACTACATTAAGTTGAAAATCTTTAAGAAAATCTTCAGCGGCAATTTTATAAAAATGTTGTTGCGTGTATTTAGTATGCGCATTGTTTACCAACACATCAAGATCAAGTTCTGCCATATTATTTAGCAGATTTTCAACAGAACTATTGTCATTAAAATCGCACTGAAAAGCCTGAGTGTTTGGAAATTGCTTTTCAATTTTTCCTGCATTTTCCACCGAACTGTTGAAAGTGAAATAAACTTTGTTTTCGGTAGTGCCTGCAAAAGATTCCGTGATTGCTCTCCCTACTCCTGAAGAGCCGCCTGTAATTAGAATGTTCATATCAATCCTATCTGAACTTTACCATAACACACACGTTCATTCGCCTCGTTTAAAAATTTAAATTTTATCTCGTAAGTATTAACCGCCGCAGAATAGTCAATGATATTTGCGATGAAATTTAAGCGTTCATTGATGTAAACCGGTTTAGGAAAAAGCATTTCCTGTTTATGAATAATCACGTTTTTCATCGGCAGGCATTCCCCTACAAAATAGGAAACAAACCCTCCCATTACATTGCCGTGTACCACTTTCCCTTTAAAGCCTTTTGATGTAGCGAATTCATCGTTCGTATGCAATATGTTCCGGTCGTTGAATGTGTTGATGAACCCGTTGTAAACAGCTTCTGAAACAAAGAATGTCAATTGAAAATTATCGCCTGTTTGCATTGTCGGATAAAAATAGGAGGAAAAATAGAAGTTGATCAGTTGGAAGGGTTGGAATAGTTGGACCAAATGTAACGAAGATTCGCTCCTATTTTTTATACGGAAATCTTTAGTTGTGTGGAGTCTGCTGTAATGATTGTTACTCGCTGTTCCTTGACATTTCCCCCAATTTGTAAGACCTTGTAACGTTTCTTACATTGTGAATGGCAACTCAAAAATCTTTCTCCGACGAACTCGATCAGCTCGCCCGATACATCAAAAGCGAGGACGAGTTTCATACTCTTGCCGAAATTTCAGAGTGGTATGTGCTGATGAAGCATGCAAAAAGCTACGGAGAGCAATGCCTCCACATCTCCGAGTGGCTGCGAACACATACGGGAAGAAATTTTAAGGAACAATCCTATCCTCACTTGCTCATTGATGACTTCAGTTTCTTTCTTCCTGATAAAAATGAATGCTATCTCAGGCAGTCAGATTAAGATGCTCTGCGAGCATGACAAAGGGAGGGAATTATCCCCGTAATCCTTTAATCCCCTAAATCCCAGTTCGGGCAATCTAAAAAAAAGCGCCCCTCAGGACGCTTCAATTAATCTTCAAACAGCAGAAAGCCAAAGCTATTCCTGGTTCCTTCCCTAATCGTGAGACTTTGATAGTTGCCGGTTTCATAGCCTTTCTTTTCAAACTTCACCTTATAAATTCCTGCGGGCAGGCTTTTTACCACAAACTTGCCTTCTTCGTTGGTTTTCACTACTTTTTTTACATCCGCATCATGCGATGTGAGGGTGAGTGTTACATTGCTTAATGGAGCATAGTTACTCACGTCCCCAATGGTTCCTTCCAAAGTAGTGACGGCTGTTGCCTCTTGGCTTGTGTTTTTTTGCTTGTCTTCATTAGCTGCCAGTGTTGCAATTGGCAAAGCTAACATCAGCATGATAAGTAAGTTTTTCATAGTGCTTGGGTTTATTTAAAAGTACAAAACCTTCTTGCCCAAGCCATTTTTAGGGTGTTAAAAGAGGTATAACCAAACCATTTTTTTGCAAAGCTTTAGGACAATAAAAAATGCTAAGACATCTCAATCAAATCTTTCTCAACACGGAGATTATCAATAATGAAAACTTGCCGCTGCGGTGTGTTTTTACCCATGTAATATTCCAGCAGTTTTTGAATATGCTCTTCCTGACTTAGCAATACAGGTTCCTTTCTCATGTCCTCACCTATGAACATGGCAAACTCTTCAGGCGATATTTCTCCCAATCCTTTGAAGCGAGTGATCTCCGGTTTACTACCAAGCTCCTGCACTGCTTTTTGCTTCTCCTGTTCATCGTAGCAATAGATTGTTTTCTGTTTATTGCGCACACGAAACAATGGGGTTTCAAGAATATAAACATGCCCGTTCTTTACAAGATCAGGGAAGAATTGCAGAAAGAAAGTCATCAACAGCAAGCGAATGTGCATACCGTCCACATCGGCATCGGTTGCAATCACAATGTTGTTGTAGCGTAATCCGTCAAGCCCTTCTTCGATATTTAAAGCATGTTGCAGTAGATTGAATTCCTCATTTTCATAAACTACTTTCTTCGTAAGTCCGTAACAATTCAAAGGTTTACCGCGCAAAGAAAATACCGCCTGCGATTCTACATTTCTTGACTTAGTGATGGAGCCGCTCGCAGAATCTCCTTCGGTAATAAAGATTGTTGACTCCAATCTTTTCTGATCGAACTCTGCTTTGTTTTTTGCAGGTGGTTCACTGTTTAAATGAATGCGGCAATCGCGGAGTTTTTTATTATGAAGGTTTGCTTTTTTCGCACGCTCATTTGCAAGTTTGCGTATGCCTGAAAGTTCTTTTCTTTCTCGCTCGCTCTGCTCAATTCGTTTCTTTAAAGCATCGGCAACAGTTGCGTTTTTATGTAGAAAATTATCGAGTTCCTTTGCAAGAAAATCATAGATGAAAGATCTCATGCTCGGGCCGTTTTCCCACACCGTTTGTGAACCAAGCTTTGTTTTTGTTTGCGATTCAAAAACAGGTTCCTGCACGCGAACAGAAACTGCTGCGCAAATACTCTGACGAACATCGGAAGCTTCGTAATCTTTCTTGAAAAAATCGCGGATCACTTTTACAAATCCTTCACGAAAAGCAGCCTGATGGGTACCGCCCTGTGTGGTATGCTGACCGTTTACAAACGAGTATAAATCTTCACCATAATCGCCAGTGTGTGTTAGCGCCACTTCTATGTCTTCGCCCTTCAAATGAATGATAGGATAGCGCATAGTTTCGGGATTTGTCTTGCGGGTAAGCAAATCGAGCAAACCATTTTTCGAAATGTAATTCCGGCCATTGTAATTGATAGTAAGTCCGGCGTTGAGAAAACAATAATTCCATATCAGGTTTTCAACATACTCGCTGATGAAATGGTAATGTTTAAAAACCGTATCATCCGGGCGAAATATTACCAACGTGCCATTGGGCTGAGTTGTATTTGCTTCTTTATGCTCCTTAATTAAATTTCCTTTTTCAAACTCAGCAACCTTGCTTCTTCCTTCCCGAAAAGCTTCTACCCGAAAATAATTACTAAGCGCATTCACCGCCTTTGTGCCCACACCATTTAGCCCAACAGATTTCTGAAATGCTTTGCTATCGTATTTAGCGCCTGTATTAATCTTAGAAACTACATCCACCACACTCCCCAGCGGAATACCACGACCATAATCGCGCACTGTGACGGAACCATCTGTTATTTTTAAATCCACTCTTTTGCCAAATCCCATTGTGAATTCGTCAATGCAGTTGTCCATCACTTCTTTCACCAAAATATAGATGCCGTCATCCATACTCGATCCATCGCCCAGCTTACCGATATACATGCCCGGACGCAAACGTATATGCTCGCGCCAATCCAATGATTTAATGCTATCCTCTGTATATTGATTCAATAATTCAGACATCTCTCTCCTTTTACCTTTTTGCAAAGATGTGGAATTGATGGTGGTTTTTGAACTATCGTTTCCATAATGAAGCTGACAGAAACATCACCCGCTAAGAGTGAAAATTTATTGAAAGCCCTGCAAATCCGCTATTCGGCGCTATCTTTACCCTTCTTCAAAAAAACATATTGATAATGAAGCGTATTCTGTTAAGCATATCTGCGATAGCTGTGCTTTGCAACCCCGTAAACATCTGGGCGCAGGCAAAGCTTGTAGAGAAAATATCACCCAAAGGGAGCGAAGTAGTAATTCCTTACGAGAAGTACGTGCTTCCCAATGGACTTACAATTATTGTTCATGAAGATCATTCCGATCCAATTGTGCATGTTGATGTTACTTACCATGTGGGTTCTGCAAGAGAGGAAATCGGCAAATCAGGTTTCGCACACTTTTTCGAGCACATGATGTTTCAGGGATCTGATAATGTAGCAGACGAGCAACATTTCAAGATTATTACTGAAGCGGGCGGCACACTCAACGGAACTACTAACCTTGACCGCACCAATTATTTTGAAACGGTACCCAGCAATCAGTTGGAAAAAATGCTTTGGCTCGAAGCAGATCGCATGGGTTTTTTGCTCGATGCAGTTACACAACAAAAATTTGAAGTGCAGCGCGCAACTGTAAAAAATGAACGCGTACAGCGTTACGACAATGTTCCTTACGGATTGGTACGCGAGGTAACAGCCAAAAATCTCTATCCTTATGGACACCCCTATTCATGGTTGACTATCGGATATATTGAGGATCTGAACAGAGTAAATGTGGAAGACCTTAAGAACTTTTTCCTTCGCTGGTATGGTCCAAACAATGCAGTGTTGACTGTTGGCGGTGATGTAAATGCAAAAGACGTGGTGAAAATGGCAGAGAAATATTTTGGCTCTATTCCAAGAGGTCCGAAAGTGGAACCTGTGAAGTTGCCTTTACCTACTCTGGAGAAAAACCGTTTTATTTCCATGATGGATAATTACGCCAAGCTTCCGCAGTTGCGTATCACTTATCCTACCAGCCCTTCTTATAGCAAAGACGAAGCCGCGCTCGATTGTCTTGCAGAAATTGTAGGACAAGGGAAGAACTCTATTTTCTATAAGAATTTTGTGAAAACGCAAAAGGCAGTAAATGCCATGATCTTCAATGGTACCAATGAGCTTTCCGGCGAATTTACAATTACGGTAATTCCTTATCCAGGTCAAAAGCTGGCTGACATCGAAAAGATGGTTAAAGAGTCGTTCGATGAATTTGAAAAACGCGGTGTAACAAGCGACGATATTGAGAAGTTTAAATCGCAGCGCGAAGCACAGATCATCAACGGACTTGAAAGTGTTTCAGGAAAGGTTTCACAGCTTGCAGCTTTTCACACATTTACCGGCAATGCTAATTATATAGGTAAAGAAATTGCCCGCTACAATGCTGTTACCAAAGAAGATGTAATGCGCGTCTATCAGCAATACATCAAAGGAAAGCCTGCTGTTGTGCTTAGCGTACTCACCAAAGGAAATGAAACCAATAAAGTTGCAGAAGATAATTACACAGTTTCTACAGGAGGATATAAAGCTCCAGATTATGGTTACAACGGCTTGAAGTATGTAAAAGCAAAAGACAATTTTGATCGTAGCAAAGTACCTGGCAACGGTGCAAATCCTGTAGTAGAAGTTCCCGCTTACTGGCAAGAAACAATTGCAGGATCGGTGAAAGCAATTGGTACAAAGAGCGATGAAATTCCGGTAGTGACTATACAACTGAAATTTAAAGGTGGCAAGATGATGGACGTGTATTATCCTTCGAAAGTGGGTACTGCTAATTTATTCACGAGTATGATGGATGAAGACACCAAGAATTTTTCGGCAGAAGACTTCAGCATTGCACTTGAAAAGTTAGGAAGTAGCATTGATGTTTACACCGATGATGATGCCACAGTAGTAAATGTTCGCTCGCTAAAAAAGAATTTGGATAAAACATTGCAATTGCTGGAAGAACGTTTGCTTCGTCCGAAGTTTACTACAGAAGCTTTTGAAACGAATAAAAAGCGCTCGGTAGAAAGCATTAAGAATGCGATGAACCGTCCTAACTATGTGGCATCCACTATTTATCCGAAAATTCTTTACGGCTCCGATAATGTTTTGGGCTGGTCTTCGACAGGTACAGTGCAAACAATCTCCAACATCCAGCTTGCAGATGTAGAGCATTATTACAACAACTACTTTTCAAAGAAAGATGCGCAGGTAATTGTAGTGGGCGATGTAAGCAAAGAGCAAATTTTGCCGAAGCTTTCTTTCCTGCAACAATTGTCTGATAAAGAAATCAAGCTGCCAGAATTGAAACAGGCACCACAGGTTGCTAAGACTAAAATTTACTTTGTAAATGTTCCGAACGCTGCACAAACAGAGTTTCGCGTAGGCTATGTAACAGGGTTAAAGTATGATGCACTTGGCGATTATTACAAAGCAGGTGTAATGAATTATTCTCTTGGCGGAGCTTTCAATAGTCGTTTGAATCTTCACCTGCGTGAAGAAAAAGGCTGGACGTATGGAGCAAGAGGAAGTTTTGATGGGAATAAATACACAGGCGATTACAGTTTTAGCGCAGGTATCCGTGCCGATGCTACAGACAGTGCGCTTGCAGATGTAATGCGGATTATTACTGACTTCCGCAACAAAGGAGTATCGAGCGAAGAGTTAGAGTTCACCCGCAAATCTATGGGACAAAGTGATGCACGCAAATATGAAGCTGCATTTCAAAAAGCAGGCTTCTTAAGTCGCATTCTCGATTACAATTTGCCTTCTACTTACACAAAAGATCAGAACGCTTTGCTTGAGCAATTGAAGCTTGATGAGGTAAATAAACTTGCTTCCCGCTACACCCCCGATCCGGCAAAAGTGAATATCGTATTGGTTGGCGATAAGGCTAAGGTTTGGGATAATTTGAAGAAGCTTGGGTACGATATGGAAGAACTTGACAGAGATGGTAACACTGTTAAGACGCAATAATTACTCACGATTTTTCAGGGTAAAAAAAAGAGGCTGCAAGGCCTCTTTTTTCGTGGCGATGTGGTATAAAAAGTTGAAAGACATAATCACAAACTGTAACTCGTTTCGGGCCCCTGTTGTTATTTTAATAGCTTTATATCAAAGCATAACATTATGAAGCGTGTACTTCTCATTTTTTTCGGAATGCTTTGTTGGGATGCATCAGCTCAAACACCAGCCGTAAAATGGTTTTTCAACGTAAAAGATATGGCGTTTGGTCAGAGTGCTGCCGCCGATATAGATAATGATGGAAAGTTTGAAATTGTATTTAGCACCTACCGCAATGATAGTACCATGTATGTGCTCAACGGCGAGAATGGTACACTGAAGTGGAAGTACAATGTGGGCGGTTGTGCCGATGCTGCACCACTGATTTATGATGTAGATAAGGATGGAGATTATGAAATTGTGCTTGCAGGTTCATGCAATCCGAAAACTTTTTGTTTTGATGCAGATAGTGGATTTATACAGTGGCAAACGCCAATGTACGGCAGCGATTCTCCGCCCAGTATCGCTGATCTCGATAATGATGGCAAACTTGAAATAATTCATGGTCAGTTTGGAGGTTATGTGATCAGCATCAATGCAGAAAATGGTAGTGTGAACTGGAATATTCCTGTTGATACAAGCTGCTGGGTACAAACCGCACCTGCAATAATGGATGTAAACAATGACGGACAACTGGATTTTATTGTGGGTACGTGGAGTTTTACAGATACTGCATCCGCCATTTATTGCTATCGCGGCGACAATCATGCACTACTTTGGAAAAATGCCTTACCTAAAGATGTGATGTACCACGGTGCTGCCTTCGGTGATATGGACAAGGACGGAAAGAAAGAAATTACAATCGGCGACTACAATGCCGAAATATATTGCCTGAATGCAGAGAACGGCAGCGTAAATTGGCGCGACAGTTTTCCAACACCATATAATTACATTGGTGCGCCCACATCTCTTGCCGATCTCGATAACGATGGGTGGCTCGATGTGGTGATCTGCGACGCTTATCATGTGCGCGCCAGAAAGCATAATGGAGGCTTTTTGTGGGATTATACAATACCTAACAATGCCACTGCATTTCGCGGAGTAGCAATTGCTGATATCAACAACGATAACGTACTTGATGTTACTTTCGGCACCAGCAAAGGACTTGTTATTTCTATCAGTGGACTAACCGGTGCTTACATTAAATCCTTCAACCTTGCAGCACATTACGGAGGCGTGTTTGAAGTAGATCATGCCCCCATCATTGCAGACTTTGATGGCGATGGTGTGAAAGATGTGTTTGTGGTAGGCGGTCATGCAGAATATATGGTCGTGCTTATGCATTATCGTGGGGAATAGGGAAAGGTCCAGACTGGAAAATGTTTCGCAGAGATGAAAGGAGAAGTGCTTGTGTATGCGATAGCTCCGGCAATCCGTTACGGATACATGACGACTTACAAGCGAACAACACAATCAAACTTTATCCAAATCCTGCCTTTGATAAATTATATGTTGAGCTGGAAAACAATAGCAAGACAGAACAAGTAGCGCTTTACAATAGTGTAGGTATGAGGATCAATACGTCCGTAATTATTCGCAACAATAAGGCTACGGTTGACTTAACGGATTTACCCCCCGGCATTTATTCCGTTGTTTGTATCCAAAAGAAAAATTCTGTTTCAAAAGTTTTCAGGAAGTTATAAATTATTTGCAACGAAAGACAATGCGCCCAAAACATGTTGTGCAGTATAGTATGAAGGACGTAGAAAAATTGTAACCGCGATTTAAAACAGAAGCCACCAGAAGCCTGGGCATTCTTCATTTTTGGTATAACACAGAGCCCAACAAGTATTCAAATAGTTCTGCCATTTTGCATCAGCTACATCAGTTCATTTCAACCTAAACTCTCCCACAAAATCATACTGATCATTTTTCAACAATTCCTTTCGGAGCAATACAATTGATTCTGCCAAAAATGAACTCCGATAAGACTTGTCTTTAAAATGACTCCATGCATCTGCAAACTGATCTTTCTTCAAGCCGCGCGCAATGATAATGTGAGGCTCCGTGCTACTGTAGATTTTGCTTTGACGGTTGATGCCCTGGCAATTGAAAATGGTAGGATATAATTCCCGAAGAAGAAAGGAGAAATAATTCTTTGGTCGGGGGGTAAGATAAATAGTTCCTGATCCTTCAAAACAACTGAAGTTTTCGAGATGAACAAAAGCTGCTTTTACATTTTTAGAAACTGCCGAAAGTGCGTTAATGATTGCTTGCTCTTTTTGCTGAAATCCAAGAAAATTGTAGATGCTGATGTGTGGTTGCGCATAGTGTCCCGGATGATCGCCGGCTATTTCCCAAACCTTATTTTTAAAGTACCGTATGTCGGTTGCAATGTTAGCATCTGGGTTAATGACAAGCAGATACTCCTGGCTGCTCACAGCATCGCGGGCAGGAAAAAAAAGAGGAGCCTGATAAGTAGTTTGAGCCATACTTCTTACTCAAGATGAAGTAAGATATTGAATTAATTTTTAGCCTAAAAATCTTCGATGCTGGTGTTGATCGTTAGCTTCACACGCCGGATGCGCATCTTGTCCAGTTCGAGAATGGTAAAATCAAAATTTTGGAAATTGATTGTTTCATTGAGTGCCGGAAACTTTCCTGCTATCTCCAGCACCAGTCCGGCAATAGAATCACTTTCTCCGCGAATGTTTTCAAAGGTTTCGGGGTTTTCGCCAATCACTTTGCATACATCATTTATCAGTGTTTTTCCTTCAAAAATGTAGTTCGCATCATCTATTTTTTTGAAGAGAATATCCTCCTCGTCAAACTCATCTTTTATGTCGCCGATAATTTCTTCCATTATGTCTTCCAAAGTAACGATGCCCGACGTTCCGCCAAATTCATCAACAACAATTGCAAAGTGAATTCGCTTTTGCTGAAACTCTTTTAAAAGATCTTCAATGAATTTTCCTTCGGGAACAAAATAGGCCGGACGAATTAATGCGTGCCAGTCAAAATCATTGCTCTCGGTGTGTGGCAGAAAATCCTTTGCATGAATCATTCCTTTTATTTTATCAAGGTTTCCTTCAAAAACGGGCATCCTGGAATAGCCTGATTCAAGGGCGATTTTTTGCACTTGTGGAAAGTTGAAATCGAAGGGCACCCCACTCACATCCAGGCGTGTACGCATTACTTGCCGAACGGTGATATTCCCAAATTTCAGAATGCCTTTGAAGATATTCACTTCTTCGCGTGTAGCCGTGTGCCCAACAGAAAGCTCAATGGCTTGTTCAAAATCTACACTTGAAAGATTGCTTCCGCGATTGCCGATTTTTTCTTCAATAAACGTAGAGGATGAAACCAGCATTTTACTTACCGGACTAAAAACGGCAGACATCATTTTCATTACCGGTGCTGCAAACAATGCCATGCGCATATTGTTTTGACTTGCGTACACTTTCGGCAGCACCTCGCCAAAGAGTATAAGCAGAAGCGTAATGGTTACAATTTTTATGAGAATGGAGAGCAGGTCGCTCATGTCTTTGGTGAATGATTCTACCAGCAAATTGGTGCTGATGACAATTGCAATGTTGATGAAGTTGTTGGACACTAATATCGTTGCGAGCAGCATCTTCGGTTGATCGAGCAGATGAATGGCTTGCCTTGCGCTTATCTGTTCTCTGGTTTTCAGATAGTCAATGTCTTTGGAGGTAAGGGTGAAAAAAGCAGTTTCGGCTCCTGCGGTAATAGCCGTTAGCAACAGCAAAACCAACACAATGATGATAAGGATGGTAGTGTTTGAAACAGAAAAAGCTCCCGTAGAAGCTTGTAATAAAGTGGTTGTAAAATAGAAAGTCCCGCCTTCAGCTGTTTCCAATTTCTTGTTTTTTTATGAGAATGTTCAAAAATAAAAAAGGGAAAGAATAAAAACTGTTCCTTCCCTTTTCTCACTAATAAATTGAATCTGGTCAGAATGGTAAATTGTCTTTTGTATCTGAGCCAAAATTCATATCGGTTGGAGCGGAAAAACCTGTCGAATCAGTTTGTGTATCGTTTGAGTGATACTCATTTTCCTTGCGTTTGTCGAGCATTACAAGATTGTCGCCCACTATTTCAGTATTAAAACGTTTCATCTTGTCTTTGTCTTCCCAGTTTCTTGTTTTCAATCGCCCCTCAATAAAAACCAAACTACCCTTATGTAAATATTTCTGGGCAAGCTCTGCAAGACCTCTCCAAAGCACCACGGTATGCCATTCTGTTTGCGATACAAGATGGCCATTTTTGTCCTTAAAAGTTTCTGTGGTTGCTAAGGGAAATTTTGCTACTGCAATATTCCCTTCCAAATACTGAATGTCTGGATCGCGCCCTAAATTTCCAATCAATATAACTCTGTTGACACCTCTCATGTTTGGTCTATTGTCAATTAGCAAAAATTTTAACCTATACTGATTCTAAAAGTAGAAATTTTTTTCTAAAAAAGAAACGAGGGTCTTGGGAAAAGGAATTTTTTTTAGCAGTTCAATGGGTATCCATTCTCCGTTTTCAGTTTTTACATGTTCTGTTGCCGCTACATTCATGGTGAAAAATGTGGCTTCTATTTGTTGGTGGGTCAGTCGTTGCGTAGAAGATCCGGTGTAGCTGAGTGCAGCTTTTTTTATTAGACCGAAGGTAGGGTGTTGGGTAAGTTCTTCAACGTTAAGTTTATGGTCGTGTTCAATTAAAAAAGGTTCGTACAGATTTTGCCAGATGTCTTTTTCCGTTCGTTTTTTTAACCAGAGTTTGTTTTCATGGCGCAGCAGCAAATAATGAAAATAGCGCTTCCTGACTTTTATTGATTTCGATTTTACAGGAAAGAGTGAAACGGCTTCTTTTTGAAAAGCCAAACAGTTTTTTTGAAAGATACATTCGTTGCATTTCGGTGCGGCAGGTGTACAAACAGTAGCGCCATGATCCATAATTGCCTGGTTATACGCAGCACTATTTTCCTTGTCAAGCAATTCACTTGCAAGTGTTTGAAATTCCTTTTTTCCTTCTGAACTATCTACAGGAGTTTCGATGCCGAAGAACCGTGCAAGTACGCGATGTACATTTCCATCAACCACAGCATACGGCAATCCAAATGCAAAAGAAGCAATAGCGGCCGCGGTGTATTCGCCTATTCCTTTTAGTGCGAGAATTTCGGAGTGGGTATCGGGAAACCTTCCTTTCAAATTCGTAGTGATAGTTCTTGCAGTGTGCAGTAAATTTTTGCAACGATTGTAATAGCCCAGTCCCTGCCACATTCTAAATACTTCCTCGTCGGGCGCGTTGGCAAGCTCCTCAACTGTAGGATATTGCTGTGTAAATTTTAGATAATAGGGAAGTCCTTGTTCGGCTCTTGTTTGCTGAAGGATAATTTCCGAAAGCCAGATTTTGTAAGGATCAGTTTCTTGTTTCCACGGCAACGCCCGCAGGTTTTCATTTTGGTGCCAGTGAAGCAATTGTTTTGTGAAGAAAAGCTTTAGGGTTTTTGTCGTATTCATTGCCTGCAATTTACTACCTCTGAGAAGGACAAAATAAAAACACTTTCGGGGTTAAGTTTCAGTTTTATCTTTAAGGCCTTAATCCTTTATATATAGCAAATGCTTGGCCGCGTATTAATAATTGATGACAGCAAGATGGATCGTTTTATCGTTGAAAAAATGGTGGAGCGTTCTAAGCTTGCAGAAAAAATTGAAAATCGTGAACTTGCAACTTTAGGACTCAGCTATATTCAAAATTGTTTGGAGCAGGAGCAAGATTTACCCAATGTGATCTTTCTCGACATCAATATGCCTGAAATGAGTGGTTTTGATTTCTTGGATAAGTTCAGCAACTTTCCCGACCACGTAAAAAATGATTGTTCAGTGGTGATGCTTTCGTCTTCACTAAATGAAGAAGATCATAAAAAAGCCATGTCTTATCCTTCTGTGAAAATGTATTGCAGTAAGCCAATAAGTCTTGCCAAATTGGAAGAGCTAAATAACATTCTCATTCAGGAGCAGGAAATGTCTGCGGCTACGGAAGAACAATATGACGAGTTTGATTTTGAAGAAGAAGATGATGATGAATCAGATGAGGGTGGGGATGAGGATATTGAAACAGATGATGCCAGCGAAGAAAGTAAAAATGCTGATGAGTAATCATTCCTTTATTTCACTTCTTTCACGAAATATACGATGGTAGGAAAGTGATCGCTATAGCCATTCAACCAGCGGTTTCCATCAAATGAACGATGCGGATATCCTTTGTATCGCCCAAACGAATTTTTCAGAAATTCTTTATTGAAGACTTCCGCTTTATAATATTTCCATTCATTTTCTGAGGCGTGAAGAAAACTGCCGGAAATAATAATCTGATCAAACAAATTCCAGCGGTCATCATAGCCGAGTGTTCCGATCCCACTTTTATAAAAATTCACAAAAGGATTAAAAAGTCCCTTTTTCCCAACTTTGTTTTTTTCACCTGTAGCTCCCAGCACTTTTGTGATACTTAAATCTATCGGATCATCATTAAAGTCGCCCATCACTATAGATTTTGTGCGGGGGTTGATTGCCTTCAGTGAATCTATAATTCTTTTACTTACGCTTGCCGCAATGGCTCTCAGTGGTGCTGTTGCAGCTTCACCTCCTCTGCGCGATGGCCAGTGGTTCACAAAAACATTGATCGTATCTCCAAGCAACACTCCATTTACATAAAGTACATCGCGGGTTTTACCACCTTTCTCGCCAAACTTACTAATGTTAGTATTCAACGTTCTCGCAAAAAGCACTTTGAAATATTTGGGATTGTATAGCATTGCTACATCTATACCACGCGAGTCCGGGCTGTCGAAGTGAATGAATTTATAACCGCGTTCTTTAATTTCCGGCTGTTGGGTAAGGTCTTGCAACACCTTGTCATTTTCAATTTCGGCTGTTCCAATAATTGCTGCTCCATCGGGCGTTACGTCTGTTCCTAATTGCTTTATTACTGTGGCGAGATTGTGCAGTTTTTGTTCATAAATTTCTTGGGTATAACGATAAGGTCCAGTCGGAAGAAATTCATCATCGCCCCAGTTTTTGGGATCGTCTTCGGTGTCAAACAGGTTTTCAAAATTGTAAAAAGCAATAGCGCTTACCTGATAATTTTTCTTTTGAGCAACAGCACAGTAAGAACAAAAAAGCAGAAACGAAAGGAGAATTTTTTTGATGATCACCTGATCTTTTTAATAAAGCAAAGGAAAGAAATAATAGGACAAATCTTATCCGGGTGGCACTACTTAACTTTAGCTTCATTTTGATATGATAGACGCCGCTACTATATTTGTGCGTTTCCCCTGAAAAAGCATATTTATATGTCTATGTATTTTAAGTTCCGAATGTTGCTGTTGTGGTTGGTTGTTTTTGCAATACCCATGTATGCACAGGATGAAAAAGGTACTGCTCTTGTAAAAGGTAAACTGATAAATACAGCGTTGAACGAAGCTGCGCACGATGTGCAGGTCACAATTCCTTTTCTTCGATTGCTGGCAACCTCTGATGGTAATGGCGATTTCAATTTTAGCCATGTACCATTTGGTACGCACACAATGGTGATTGGTGGCACATCTACATTTTCAGATACAGTTCGGATTGTGGTAAACAAGAAAGTCATTGATCTTGGTCTTATCAACATCACAGCCAACGACCAGGGAAATGTTTTGCAAAATGCACTCATCCCCACTTTGCTGCTCGATGAAAATAATATGGCCGCAGATGACGATGGCATTTCCTCTCAAAATGTAAGTGGTTTGCTTACCGCCTCGCGAGACCCTTTTCAAAATACTGCGGCTTTTATTTTTGGACCTTATCGCTTTCAACCACGCGGTTATGATCGAAGCGCACAACAGATTTTTGTAAACGGAACTCCGATGAATGATATTGAAACAGGCGATGCTTTCTGGAATCAATGGGGCGGACTTAACGATGTATTTCGCGGACGGAGTTCTACTTACGGACTGGAACCTTCGGAGTATGCAATGGGCGGCATAAACGGAACTGTTTATTTTGATGCCACTGCTGCCAATCAACGTAAACAAACGCGCATTACTTATTCCAATTCCAATCGGCAATACCGAAATCGGCTGATGGTAACTCATAATAGTGGTTTATTAAAAGGAGATTGGGCGTATTCAATTTCGCTCGGCAAGCGCTGGGGACAGGAAGGATTTATTCAGGGAACATTTTATGACGCGTATTCTTATTTCGCAGCAGTTACAAAAAGATTTGGGTTAAAACATGAAATCAATTTCACGGCTTTTGGTGCGCCAACAAGGAGAGGTAAAGTGGCACCAGCGATACAGGAGGTTTACAATATAGCCGGAAGTAATTTTTACAACCCAAATTGGGGTTATCAAAATGGAGAGAAAAGAAATGCAAGAGTTGCAGACTATCATCAGCCAACTTTCATACTTAATTACAAATATGCTCCTACAAAAAAGACCAATTGGCACACAAGCATCGGTTATCAATATGGTATAAATGCAAACTCCAGTATAGATTGGTACAACGGGTCAGATCCTCGTCCCGATTACTATCGTTATTTACCAAGTTGGAGAAACGAACTGTATGCAAATAATCCGACACTTGCAGCACAGGAAGCAGAAGATGTAAGAAGCCGTTGGCAAAATGAGCCGAGTGTTTCTCAGGTAAACTGGGATCGTTTGCATCAGGTGAATTTTGGGAATTATGAAATGGTGAATGATGTGAATGGAATTGCCAACAATAATGTTTTTGGCCGTCGCTCTGTGTATGTGGTTGGCAGCGATGTTGATGACATTAGGAAATACACTTTGAACACTTACGTGCAACATGTGCTTAACGACCACGTCACACTTTATGAAGGTTTTACATTGTTGAACCAACGCACAGAGTCTTACAGAAGACTGGATGATTTACTTGGTGGCGATTTTTACATAAACTATAATCAGTTTGCAGAGCGCGAATACATCGCTAATCCCTCCATTCGCCAGAACGATCTTGAAACACCGAACCGAATCATCAAAGAAGGAGATAAATACAATTACCATTACAACAGTCATTTTATGAAAAGCTGGGTGTGGGCGCAGGCGGTATTTACTTACAACAAGGTTGACTTTTTTGTTTCAGCATCCGGTGGGTTCAATAGTTTTCGCAGAGAAGGAATGTTTAGAAATGGTTTGTATCCGGCAAGTTCTTTAGGGTTTTCACCAACGCAAAAATTTCTTACTTATGCCCTGAAGGGTGGGGTGACTTATAAGCTAAACGGACGCAATTATTTGTTTGTAAATGCAGCTACGTTGCAAGATGCGCCTACAATGGACAATACTTATATTTCTCCAAGAACAAGAAATCAGGCAGTAAATAATCCAATTGAACAAAACACCTACTCAATAGAAGGTGGGTATTTGTTGCGCGCGCCAAAACTAAATGGGCGAATAGTAGGGTATTCAACAGATGTGAAAGGCGCATCAGAGATCAAGCGTTTTTACCATGAAGACTTTCAAACGTTTGTGAACTATGCAATGCAGGACATAGACATGCGATTTACCGGTGCGGAGATTGCTATAGAATATAAGGTCACGCCTTCTATAAATGTAACGGGAGTTGCCGCACTCAATCAGGCATTTTATACAAACCGCCCAAAGGTGAGTGTGTATGGCGACAATGACACCTCTATTGTAGCAGTGGCACGAGAAACCTACTTAAAGAATTATTACCTCGCAGTTGGTCCGCAGTCCGCTTATTCTTTAGGGTTCAAGTACAGTTCAAAGCAATATTGGTTTGGCACACTAAGCTTTAATTATTTCGACAGGAATTATGTAGATGTAAATCCGGACAGGAGAACCGCTAATACAGTGTCCGCACTTACACCTGGTTCGTCAGAGTGGCACACAATTCTGGATCAGGAAAAATTACCCAACTTCTTTACGATTGATCTGTTCGTTTATAAATCTTTACTCTTATCCCGCACATTCAAATTTTTACCGAAAAACACCTTTCTGTACCTAAGCCTGGGTGTAAATAACTTGCTCGACAATCAAAACATAAGAACCGGTGGATTTGAACAACTGCGTTTTGATAATGCTGCCCCCAACAAATTTCCAGGCAAATACTTTATTGGTTACGGCAGAAATTACTTTGCAAACGTGAGCCTGAAATTCTAAAACAATTTTTCAAGAAACTAAATACTACTGTAATGAAAGCTTTACATCTCGCACTCGGAATATTGATGTTAAGTGCCATCTCCATCACTTCGTGTTTGAAAAAAGAATACGATGCACCGCCCGATCTTACAAGCTTCGACCCGATGCTGAAAGTGACACACAACATTGCCCAACTGAAAGCATTGAATGGTGCATACAATCCGTCGAATGGTGGAGACACAACTTTTATCGGACAGGATATTGTGATTTCCGGTATCGTAACTGCAAACGATCGTTCAGGTAATTTTTATAAGCAACTCGTAATACAAGATGATACGTCTGCTATCATGCTGGTGATTGATGCAAACAATCTTTACAACGATTATCCGGTGGGACGTAAAGTGTATGTAAAATGCAAAGGTCTTTGGCTGGGGTACGATGGCGGTCTTCCTGTTCTCGGATATTCTCCTAATGAACAAAATGGTCTGAATCTTATTCCGCAGCAGCGCATGAACGATTTTATTGTAAGGGCAAACATCGGTAATACGGTGAAAGCAGACACTGTAGATCTTGCAACTATAAAAGCTGCACAAGCGCGCTACTACAACAGACTGATTCATATCAGAGAGGCGGAATTTGCCGATACCAACCAGGCGTACTCACAACCCAACAGCACCACGAACAGAGATATTAAAGATTGTAGTGGAAATACATTAGTTGTGCGCACAAGTAACTACTCCAATTTTGCCAACGTGCCGGTAGCGAAAGGCAGAGGAGGAATTACTGGAATTTATACAGTCTTTATTAGCAGTTCAAGAGCTACTCCGCAATTGCTGATTCGGGATACCGGTGATGTTCAGTTTACAAAACCTCGTTGTGGAGTTGTAACCGGAAATATACTTCTTGCTCAAACTTTTGAAAATTTACCAAGGAACACCACCAACATAACAGGCTGGGTAAACTACGCGCAAACAGGTAATGAACTTTATGCCGTTGATTCTTTTGGAGGAACAAAATTTGCGAAAGTGTCCGCTTTTGGTTCTACACAGGCCACTGTAAAATCATGGTTGATATCGCCTTTGGTTAATCTTTCCGGAACCATCAATCCTAAATTGATTTTTAAAACACTAGCAGGGTATGATAACGGAGCAACGTTGAAAGTATTTATCAGTGACGACTATGCTGGAATTGGCGACCCAACCACTGCAACCTGGATGCCTCTTTCTGCTGTAATTAGTAAAGGTCCGGCAAGTGGATATGCGTCAACGTGGACATTTTCCGGCAATATTAATCTCAATACTTTTTCGGGCGCGGTGTATATCTCTTTTCTGTACGAAGGAAGCGACCCAGCATCAGGCACTAAAAAAACCACAACTTTCGAATTGGATGATGTGATTGTAGTGGCGGACTAAGTTTTAGAATTGACTATCAGGCTTCGTGCGTTTGATGATTCTCATCACAATTGATGATTTATTAATCCGAAAATTCGAGAGTTAAGAGAAATCATTTCAAATTTGTCAAACAATGTAAATATCCTTTATGAAAAAACTTGCTTTACTATTTTCGATGCTGTTGATGGGGATTATTTCCCAAGCACAGCTTAGCTTATCTGGTACCAGCTACACCCAAAATTTCAACAACTTGAGCGGAGGCTTGCCAATAGGTTGGTCGGTACGGATTAAAGCGTCTTCTACTTTCCTTGGAATAGACTCATCCAATGGTTTTATTGCAAATGCTACAGGCGCTAGTGCGTCATGGACTAGCACAACTGGTGGGTTTAAAAATCTTGCGTCAGCAAATGCTTTTCTGACTTTTGCAAGTGGAACAACGGCTGCGCAGCAAGCGGCAACTGATCGGCCATTAGGAGTTCGCCAGGTAGCCCAAACAAGTGGTGTTTTTCCCAGCGATACAGGCGTTGCCTTTGTTCTTCAAATCGCTAATACTACTACCCTTAGCAATTTTTCATTGTCTTTCAAACTTCAAGGGCTTGATTCAATGATAGCGAGAGTTAGCAATTGGGTTGTAGATTATGGTATAGGAAATAATCCCACCACTTTTATACCCGTAAACACTATTCCTGTTTCACCAGCTACAGGTAGCAACACGTTCAGCAATTCAATCATCACAGCAAACTTTGGGAATGCGTTGAATAACAACCCTGGTCCTGTTTGGATACGCATTGTAAATCTAACAGGAACAAGCGGCGCGGGCAGCCGTCCAACTACTGGTATTGATGACTATACGCTCAGCTGGTCGGGTTCGGCAGCCGGAAGTGTTAAACCTAATGTAGTGTTACTAACTCCTGCTGATAATAGTAGCAATGTTGCTACGTCAAGTAATCTTACAATCACATTCGACCGGAATATTTCAAAAGGTGCAGGCAATATTTATGTAAAAAACAGAACCACACAAAACACCCAGACTATTGCAGCTTCATCTTCCAATGTTGCAGCTTCAGGCACTGCTGTAACAGTAAGCGGTGTGGTATTGGCTATGGGTACTACCTATCACGTTACATTCGACTCTACCGCTTTCGATACTGCGGGATTTAATTCTTTTGGTATTTACGATACTACCGATTGGGATTTCACCACAGTCTTTCCAACACCTACTGTATTGAACGAATTGTTTGATATTTCGTGTGGGTCGGGAGTATTGCCTTCAGGCTGGTCTCGTCAAAACGTGACTGGAACAAATCAACAATGGGGTTGTGCGGGTGCAGGTGTTGACAAATACATGCAGATGAATGGCGCAGTAGGAAACCCTACCACTCACAATGACAATGAAGACTGGTTAATATCGCCAATGGTAAACCTAACGGGAGTATCGAATCCGCAATTGAATTTTGAAGCATACAAAGGTTTTTCAGGAACTGATCTTGAAGTTTCTTATGCTACAAATTATACTGGAACAGGAAACCCAAATGTTGCTTCGTGGACTAACCTAAATATCAACTTTGCCGGAGCCACAAATAGCTGGGCATCTTATAGTGCAAACCTTCCTGCTCAACAACTATACGTTGCTTTCAAATACGCATGTAGCCAAAGTGCGTCAAATTGTGCACAATGGCGTGTGGATAGTATTGTTACGACCGGAACATCGAGTATAGTGAGCGCAAAAGAAAACAATCAATTTTCAGTAGTTGTTTATGGAAAAGCATCTGCTCAGAAGTTGACGCTTGCTTATGCAATTGCAAAAGCGGAAGTTATTATCGTTTCAGTGTATGATCTTACAGGACGGGAGCTGTTTAGAGAAGCCGTTAATGCGAAAGCTGGCGTAAATCAAACCACCATTGCTCCTGCTTTGGCCGGATCAGGTATGTATATCATTAAAGTGGCTGCCCCTGATATTTATGGGGTCACCAAGGCAATTATTGAATAGAAATAAGGTGACCAAACGGATTTTTACAAAGCCTGTCGCAAGACGGGCTTTGTTGTTTTCTATTCTATATTTTCTTTCTCCTTCCTTTCAATCCTCAATCTTCACCTCTCACCTCTCACTCCTCAACCCTCCCTCCTCATTTTTCCATTTTCCATTTTCAACTATATCGCCAACACCCTTATCATCTCTATCATATCGTCACTCATCTTCGCATTTTCTTTCACCACATTTTCAAAAGGTGTGTAAACAAGTTTGCCGTTAATTAAACCCACCATCATCTGCGTTTTTCCATCCCGCAAGGCATTCACAGCAGCATGACCGAGCCGACTGGCAAGTACTCGGTCGGCATAAGTGGGCGATCCGCCTCGTTGGATATGTCCTAACACGGTAGCGCGCGTATCTAATTTTGGAAAGCGCTGTTTTACCAATTTGAGTAAATCTTCCGCACCGCCAAAATCATCCCCTTCTGCTACTACAAGTATGTGAACTGTCTTCTTTCTTTTTTCATCGTAGTCTATCCGTTTCAATACCTCTTCGGTGTGGGTTACCAACTCCGGAATCAAAATATCTTCAGCGCCGCAAGCTATGCCACTGTTCAGCGCAATGTATCCGGCATCCCTGCCCATTACTTCCACTATAAACAACCGGTCGTGCGCTTCGGCGGTATCTCTAATTTTATCTATTGCTTCTACTGCCGTGTTTACAGCCGTGTCAAACCCAATTGTATAATCCGTTCCTGCCAGGTCTTTATCTATAGTTCCGGGCAAGCCAATTGCAGGAATAGCATATTTTTTAAAAAAAGAAACGGCACCCCGAAATGTTCCATCGCCACCTATCAAAGCCAGCGCATCAATACTATGTTTTTGTAGTTGTTCATAAGCCGTATTCATGCCTTCGTCGGTCATAAAAGCTTTGCTTCGTGCAGTTTTTAAAATGGTACCTCCCCGCTGAATGATATTAGCAACATCGGTAGTTTGCATTTTAAAAATATCCCCCTCTATCATTCCCTGATATCCCCGGCGGATTCCATAGACTTCTATTCCGTAATAAATAGCAGTACGAACAATTGCCCTTATAGCTGCATTCATTCCGGGGCTGTCGCCACCCGAAGTAAGTAGTCCGATTTTCGTGATGTTGCTCATAATATGGTGCAAGTTTTCGGGGAAGTATAAATCCCTGTCAATATAAAGTTCTGTTTTGAAAATCATACCACATAAAAGATAACACTAACTACAGGGAGATAAGCGGAGGTTCTTATGAGGCATCAATAAAATGAACTTTATTGTTTGCTGAAATACCATCTTTCAACTAGAAAATGATCGCTCTTATCTATCTAAACAGTTTACAACAGGCATGTAAGCTATTTCAATGCTTATTAAGCAAACGGAATATTGGCTATGTTTGAAAGCAGTTTGGTGATAGTTTTTTTACAGACTGACCGTTTGTGTGATTTATATAGAACCTGTCATAAAATGACCGAAGTCGAAAACAAAAGTTTGTTTACCTACCATTTAATTAAAGTATCGTTTTTATCGGCTTTAAAATGTGTTCTATTTCCAATAAAATCATCGAAAATCAATGGGCTAATTCATGCAGAAACAATGAGTGCAATGATGCTTGGTTCTTCCATATTTGCACCAACAAGATTATTTTCCAGAACAATAGTTGTATTTGCTCAATGGAATAATGAAGATGCTCTAAATAAATTTCTACGTACAGATTCTTTCGGAAATCAACTTTCAAAAAGCTGGTATTTAAAGTTGAGATTCATAAGACAATGGGGTTCAATCTCTCATTATGATATTCCAAAGTCAGAGATTGTAATTCAAAATGAATTTCAACCTATTGTAGCTGTAACGCTGGCTAGAATGAAATACACAGAAATTCCAAGATTTTTACGTTGGGGAAAACCAGTCGAAAAATTAGTTCGTGATCATTCGGGAACTGCTATGTCGTTAGCATCAATTCGATATCCTAATCTAATATCTACTTTCTCCGTTTGGAAATCCCAAAAAGAGATGAGCGATATGGTGTATGGGCATTCGAAAATGCCACAAGCTAAACGTCATTTTGATGCAATGAAAGAAAGAAATCGAAAAGACTTTCATTTTGAGTTTACTACATTAAGATTTCTTCCAGTTTCGGAACACGGTACTTGGAACGGAAAATCAAATTATCTACCGAATGTTAAAACCGACCTATGAATTTGGCATATACAATGCAAAAATTTCAAGATTGGTTTACTCAACAATGGGTAATACTAAGCGGACAACAATAAGCGTTTCGGCGATGCAGGATTTTACTTTCTCTTAAATGATTCTAAAGATAATTATTGGGCAAAATTCATTAGTTCCTTTACTGATGAATTGACAATTAAAGAAGTCGCAGATAATTTACAAGCAAAACCGACTTTAAAACTTTGGAACTGGAAAGTGGCTGAATTTAAATACAAGATAAACTACACACAACAGCGATAACCATTGCAAACCCTTTTTTGAAAATCATACCACACAAAGAAGGCTGCCCAAAAGAGCAGCCCGTTTTGTGTTCCCCCTATGAACACGTAAATCTTCATGATGGCAGGGGACAGCCGAGGTTTAGTCGGCTGCGAGTGTCGTAGCTTTTTCCTGATGTTCTTCCAGAAAAATGTCTTCATCATAAAAAGTTACGTGGCCGGTTGCCACATCATACATTGCAGGTACTATTGCAACCTTTCCTTCTGCCACAAGGTTTCTGATTGTCTCGCTATGATTTACTATTTGGTTTACGCTGTTATGAACATTTAGTTTGGCAACAGCATCTACAAACTCAGCATTCTTGCTCGACCGGTTATTTTTTATAGTGTCCTCGCTTTGTACTGCAGGTTTTATTTTTTGCAGCAAAGAAGTAAGATGACCAAGTTGTACATCATCGCAGGCTCCTTTTATTGCCCCACAACCAGTATGTCCCAATACCAAAATCAATTTGGAACCCGCAACGGCCGTTGCAAATTCGAGACTTCCAAGAATACCCGGAGAAATAATATTGCCTGCAATGCGGATACTGAAAATATCACCGAGTCCCTGATCGAACAATAGTTCAGCAGAGGTGCGGCTGTCCATACAACTGAGAATGGCTGCAAATGGCCACTGTCCGTCTTTAGTTTCATTTACCTGCTCCAGCAAATTGCGGTTCATCTTCAAATTGCTAACGAAGCGAAAATTTCCCTCTTTTAAACGTTGTAAAGCATCTTGAGGGGTAATGTCTTTTGAGATTGAATCATGCACGTGTATGCCCATGGTTGTAAATTTTATTAAGTGGATTAATTAGTTTTTGTTTTGGTCACGCTCCCCTTATCGTCACTATCGTGAGTCAAGTGTTTCAGAAGCTCTTTGTAGTCGCCCGATGTATGTTCTTTTGGTTCCGGCTTGCCTATAAAAGGAGACGCGATTTCTTTTTCGTCATCCGTGTATGGAATTTTGTAAACATCTTTAAAGCCTATCAGCGACATTTTTATGTTCTTTTCCGGCGCTTTGGTTTTATGGAATTCTCTGATTAGGTCAAGAACATCAAAGTCTATGTACCCAGTTTGTGTGGCATCAATGATTACGCTGCTACCTTCTGGTAGGTTTTCGAGTGTGTTTTTAATAGTTGCTTTATTCAAAAACGAAACCTCTTGCGCCAGTGTCAGTTTTATCAGTTCGCCATTGCTATAAGTGTTGCGGCTGTAGAAATACGGAATGCGCATATTGTGACGCAAAATGTAGAAGATGCTAATGAGCAAACCAATACCCACACCCTTCAACAGATCGAGCGAAACAACTGCAACAGTGGTAGCTAAAAATGGAATGAACTGGGTAACACCACCTTCTTTCCACATGTGCTTAAACACTTTCGGATTGCATAGTTTGTAGCCGGTAAATATCAGAATGACAGCCAATGTTGCTTTTGGAATTTTGTTTAAAAGCATAGGGATGGTAGCCACGCATACTAATAAAAGCACACCATGAAAAATGGTGGATAGCTTTGTTTTTGCTCCGGCATTTATGTTGGCAGATGAACGAACAATTACGCTCGTCATTGGCAGGCCACCAAGGAAACCGCTAAACATATTTGCCAGACCTTGTGCCTTAAGTTCCCGGTTTGTAGGTGTGTATCTTTTCAAAGGATCGAGTTTGTCAGTAGCCTCTATACACAAAAGCGTTTCTATTGAGGCAACTATTGCAATCACTACACCCGTCATCCAAACTTTTGGATTTAGAAAGCCTTGCAGATTAGGAACCGTAAACTGATCTACAAATTCTTCAGGATTAGATGCAACCGGAAGGTTTACAAGATGCGTTTCAGCAAGAAAAAGTGAAGAGCCATTTGAGCGAAACATTTCATTGATCAATGTTCCTATCAATACCACCAGCAAGCCACTCGGAATAAGTCCTAATTTTTTAAACGCTTTGGTTTGCCAAAGTATCAAAATGCTAAACCCTACAAATGCTATTACCACAGCGCCCATTTCAATATGCTGAAGAGCATCTGTAAAGTAGCTAAACGAAAATCCATCTTCCGCAGCAGGACTCTGCCCATTATTAGGATCGTATCCTAAAGCTTCGGGTATTTGTTTGATAATAATGGTAAGACCGATACCTGCCAGCATTCCTTCAATTACCGAAGAAGGAAAATAATTGGCAATACTTCCGGCTCTGGCGAAACCCAATAAAAGTTGAATGCCACCGGCAACAATTACGGAGCACAGAAAAATATCGAAAGCGCCCAGATCACCTAATGCAGTAAGCACAATAGCTGTAAGACCTGCAGCCGGGCCGGCAACACTTACATGAGATCCGCTGAGCATACCGATAACGATACCGCCGATTACTCCCGCCACAATACCTGAAAACAGCGGCGCATTAGAGGCTTGAGCAATACCAAGGCATAAAGGAAGAGCAATAAGAAAAACAACAAGCCCAGATACCAGATCTTTTCTTAAATGGCCAAATAGTGAAGATCCTTGCTTCATAAAAATTGAATGACAAATTTGTAATGTAAAGTAGAATTTGCGACGCAATGGGAAATGCGAAGCAGTAATCAAAACTTAAGGAAATGCTATTAGCAGTTGGGAGGGGGAGTAATTATGTCCGCGACGTGGAAATCCGGAATGTGTTCTGACCTGTGAATGGCAGTAATGATTTTGTGCGTTAAGAAAGCTGCACGAGCCTGGTCTTGAAAATTTACGTTTTGATGAAGCAGCGGGTCGCCCTCTTTTTTGAGCTTTGAATTATCATCACCCTTTGCTGGTCCACTGTATCCATGTACTTCTTCTTCAGTGATCTGCCCTTTATACAATATCTTCCCTATTTCCTTTATAGGTATAACCTGCAAAGAGAAAATGGCGATAAAAATATAGGCGATCCACTTTTTCACTGTGGCAAAGTAAAGGGAAAATTATTTTCCAAAGAACCTGGCACTACCAAGAAAATGTTAATTGGGTTGTGATATTCTCCACACTACAAAAGAGTTAATGCGGCTTTGAGCCATATTTTTCGATATTTTGCGCCCCATTATGTTGAGGCGATTTTCATTATTAGTAGCAGTTATCTTTTTTTCTACAAACGCATTTACCCAAACTAACATTAGCTGGCCATCTCCCGAAGTGGAGCAATTATACAAGCAAGCAAAAGAACAGTTGTCGAGGGGAGCAATAAATCAGTCCGTTACACTTTTACGACAGGCAATACAATTAGCGCCAAAAATTCCGTTGCTGCACCGCGATCTTGCCCAGGCACTTAATCTTGGCAAAAGTTATGAGGCAGCTTATAAAACTGTTGACCCACTTATTAAAAACGATCAGGCAGATGAACTAACTTATCAGATTGCAGCTACTGCATTGTTTGGGCAAAATGAAAAAAAGAAGGCAAAAAACATCACGGAAAAAGGACTGAAAGCTTATCCGAATTCCGGCATTCTTTATCGGGAGCTTGGGCGCTATTATGAATTGAACAACGATGCGGAATATGCTTTAGATGCAGTGCTTCAGGGAATAGAAAGAGATCCGATTTACCACCTGAACTACTACGATGCTGCACGTTTTTATCAAAGCACTAACCGGCCAATATGGACTGTCATTTATGGAGAAATATTTTCTAACCTTGAGCGCCACACTGGCCGCAGCACGGAAGTGCGAAAGCTAATGATACAAGCCTATCAAAAAATATTTACCACTACCAATGCTACCATAGTTCCTAAATATGGTTCTGATATTACCAGCGGCGAAGAAACCAGTTTTGAAGCCGCAGTGATGCAGGTAATGTTGCCACTTGCGCCCGTAGTTTCAGATGGCATTACTACTGAAAATCTCATCATGTTGCGCACTCGCTTCGCTATGGATTGGAACAATAGCTTTGCCGGTAAATACCCGTTTTCATTATTTAGTTATCACGATAAAATGCTGCGGGAAGGCGAGTTTGATGCTTACAATCAATGGTTGTTCGGTATGGCAGAAAATGCAAACACTTACCAAGCATGGACTAAGTTTCATGAGCAGGCCATTCCTGAATTTGAAAGCTGGGTGCGTGGCAATCAGTACAAACCATTAGCAGCCGAATTTTACAACACTAAAGATTTGCGTAGCCTTTTCCTGAAGAAAAAGAAGGGTTAAGCCATAACGTTAAAATATTTATTGCGTCGCCTATCACATTCAATTAAGCATAGTTTTGCCATCATCTCATCATTCAGTTATGAATTTTTCAAAGTTTCCATTGCCCAATAAAATTGGTTTTTTGCTCGTTTGTTTATTTGCCATATCTCCATTTGCTAAGGCGCAGGATATTTTGGGAACGGCAGATAAAATAATGGCGGTGGTAGGAAAAAACAGAATTGTATTGCAGTCCGATCTTGATGTGCAGTTTAGCACCATGAAAGCTCAGGATCCTGGAATAAGTGATACCGTAAAATGCTATTTGCTACAACAGATGGTTATCCAAAAATTGTTGGTAGAGCAGGCTGATCGTGATAGTTTATTGGTGTCGGATGAAGATGTGGAAGGAACAATTGAAAATCGCATTCGCACCTTCATAAGACAGTACGGTTCTAAAGAAAAGTTGGAAGAAATTGCGGGTAAGACAATCTATCAGTTAAAGGAAGAAAACCGCGAACTTTTTAAGGAGCAGTTGATGGCTGAAAAGATGCAACAGAAAATATTGGAGAACGTAAAAATTACTCCGAGCGAAGTGCAGCAGTTTTACAATAAAATTCCTGTTGACAGTTTGCCGTTTTTTCCTGCATCGGTAGAAGTGGGACAAATAGTGATTGATCCTCCCGTTAGCGCAGAGTTGGATGAATATGCAAAAAAGAAGCTTGAAGATATTCGCAATCAGGTGGTAGTGGAGGGGAAAAGCTTTGAAACCCTCGCAGGACTTTATAGCGACGACCCCGGCAGCCGTGATAATGGTGGAAGATACAACGACATAAACCGTACTGGTGGTGGCTGGGCCCCTGAATTTGTGGCCGCAGCCTTCAAACTGCAAAATGGAGAAGTGTCGCCGCTCGTGAAAACACAGTTTGGCTATCACATTATTCAAATGATACAGCGCAAAGGAGAGGTTGCAGACGTGCGCCATATTCTTATTCGTCCGGAAAGAACTTCGGCAGATTTTAAACTTGCATCAGAAAAGTTGGATAGCGTTCGCGCATTGCTTATTGCAGGCAAGTTCACTTTTCCTGAAGCGGTAGGAAAATTTTCAACCGATGAAGCTGCAAAAAATACGGGCGGTATGGTCATTGATCCTCAAACCGGCACTGCACAATTGGAAATTGACCGCCTTGACCCAGCGATGGTGCTAATGATTGATACGATGAAAGTGGGTTCATTTTCTCAACCGCAATTATTCAATACAGACCGTGGTGAGCGTTCGCTTCGTATTGTTTATTTGAAATCGAGAACTGAGCCGCACAAGGCAAATCTTAAAGACGATTACAGCAAAATACAACAGGTAGCTTTGCAGCAAAAGCAGGCTAAAAAAACAGAAGAGTGGTTAATGAACAGGCTTCCTAACTACTACATTAGAATAGACCCTAAGTACGCTTCTTGCAGTAATTTTTCCCGTTGGCAACTTGCCTCTAACAAATAAGTAGCGCTGATGAAATGACGTTATTAGAAATAGCTGAAAGACACGGCTTGATTTTTTAATAATAGAATTTTATGATTCAGGCAATCCGCTTTTTCGTAATATTCTTTTTCTTACCGTTCATCGCTATAGCCCAGGATGAAATAACTCCGCCTACTGATGACACCTACATTTCTAATTATTCCCACACTTTAGTGCTGCGTTTATTAGGCTCCAGAAAGATCAACGATTACCAAATAGGGCAGAAAGGAAAAAAGCATGAAGCCGAATATTCTCCCAACGATATTACCGGAGTAGGTCTTGGTTTTAACTATGGGTCTTTCGGGTTGAATATTACATTCGGTATTCCGCTACTCAATAATGACGATGATGTGTATGGCAAAACCAAAGGGCTTGATCTCGCAAGTTATATTTACCGACCAACGTTTGCGATTGACGTACTTGCAAAAGTGTATAAAGGACATTACCTGAGCGATAATGACTTAATTTCTTCCCGTCCGGTGGTTGCTCCTTATGCTTTACGACCCGATATGGAAAGCCAGTTCTACAGTCTTAACGGGCAATACATCTTCAACGATAAGCGATTTTCTTACCGCGCTTCTTTTGTGCAAAATGAATGGCAGCGCAAAAGTGCAGGTTCGTTTCTGGTAGGCATTAATCTAAATCATACACGCGTAAAAGGTGATTCGGCAATTCTTCCGCCAGAGTTTACCGCTCCTGGAGCATCTCCGATTCTTTTTGATAAAACGAGCATTTCAAGCGTTGGGGTCAATGGTGGTTATGCCCACACTTTTGTGTATAGAGAGCATTGGTTTGCTACGTTGGCACTTACACTGGGAATAGGTGGGAATAATACCAGTTTCAGTGAAAACACAACCGGAACATCTGAATCGTCATTTGGGTTGCATCTCAACGGAACAGCTCGTGCGGCGGCTGGTTACAATTCCGAAAAATGGTATGCCGGTGTGTACTACGTGAATTTTGCGAACAGAAACTTTGCACGCCTCAATAATGCCGATCTCTGGCAACAAACTGAAAATGGAATTTATCGCATTGTTGTCGCCCGCCGCATCACGCTCAGAAAAAAATAATGGCATCAAATCTCCTTCCTCATTTCTGCTAACTTTGGCGGCAGGCAATGCAACTATTTTTCAATCTTACACTTGCTTTTCGTGCGCTTCGTAACAATCGGCTACGCTCCATTCTTACCATCTCCATCATTGGTCTGGGCTTGTGGGCACTGATAGGAATTCTTACTTGCATAGAAGTTTTGAAAGCGAGTGTAAACAGCAATTTTAGCAGTCTGGGTGCTAACTCTTTTCAAATCACAAATGAAGTTGTAAAGAAGAAAAGAAGATCGGGTGGTGTGAGCATTTCTTCCACAGAAGTGAAAAATATAAAGTACGAAGAGGCAAAGGAATTTAAAGAGCGTTTTACTTTTCCATCCACTATCGGTATTTCTGTTTCAGGAGCTATGATTGCAACTGTAAAGCATGGTTCCTTAAAAACAAATCCCAACATCAGAACGGTTGGCATTGATGAAAATTATCTCAAACTCACCGATACAAAACTTGATGCAGGAAGAAATTTTTCCGACTATGAATTGTATTCAGGCGGTTACGTCTGCATACTGGGAAATGGTGTTGCAAAAAAGCTTTTCAAAACGAAATATAAAAAGGCGCTCGGCACTGTTGTGTCTATCGGCGATATAAAATATCGGGTGGTAGGAATATCTGAATCGAAGGGTGGAAGCATGTTTATGAATGCCGACAATACTGTGCTGCTGCCCATAGCCAATGTGCGCAGTGTGTATGGTGGAAGTCGCAGCTACACAATCAGTGTGATGGTAGATGACGTAAACAAAAAGAAGTTTGCCGCAGAAGAAGCCGAGGGAATTTTTAGGATTATCCGAAAGCTTCCGCTCGAATCTGAAAGCAACTTTTCCATTAATCAGAATGATACGCTTGCTGAGTCATTACTTGACATTGTAAACTACATAGGCTGGGCTGCACTTGTAATTGGTATCATCACGTTGCTTGGCTCCGTTATTGGTTTAATGAACATCATGCTGGTATCTGTGGCAGAACGCACCCGCGAAATTGGAATCAGTAAAGCGCTTGGCGCACGCTCATCTACCATACAGCAGCAATTTCTTACAGAGGCAGTACTCATTAGTCTCTTTGGTGGCGGCATCGGTATTATTGCTGGTATTCTTACTGGAAATGCACTGAGCCTTGTTTTTGATACAGGTTTTATTATTCCCTGGTTATGGATGGGAGTGGGCGTAAGTTTATGTGCAATTGTCGGCGTTCTTTCTGGTATCTATCCTGCTATGAAAGCATCCAGGCTTGATCCGATTGTGGCATTGCGTTACGAATAGTTTTTATTGTCGTCATTGGAATTTGTGATTTGGAATTTGTGATTTGGAATTTGGAATTTGGAATTTGAATTTTGATCGGTGCAGGGAATCATTTATAAATCTACAGGAAGTTGGTATCTGGTGCGGGATGCGCAAGGCACTTTCAGAAATGCCCGCATCAAAGGGAAGTTGAAAATAGACGATGCTATTTCTTCTACCAATCCGATTGCCGTGGGCGATATTGTAGTGTTTGACGAAGAGCCTGGTGAGGAAAACAATCTTGTCATTAAACAAATTGAAGACAGAACTAATTATATCGTTCGTGTCTCCCCCCACAACAAAAACCAAAAGCATATTGTAGCGGCAAATCTTGATCTTGCTCTTGTAGTTGCAACCATTGCAGCGCCGAGAACTTCGCAAGGATTTATAGATCGTTTTTTGCTAACCGCCGAGGCCTATCACATCCCTGCAATTATCGTCATCAACAAAACTGACGTTCTCAAAAAGAAGCATCAGCATCAGCTTGAGGCATGGACGGAAATGTACACAAAAGCCGGGTACGAAGTCTATGCAGTTACCGCACTGCAACATGCAAGTGTAGCGCCGCTGGAAGAAAGACTTAAGGGAAAAACGACTCTGTTTAGCGGGCACTCAGGTGTGGGAAAAAGTACGCTTATCAACCAGTTAATTCCTGATATTAATTTGCGAACTACCGAGGTAAGCGAGTGGAGTGGTAAAGGACAGCACACTACTACTTTTGCTGAGATGTTCGATCTTCCTTTCGGTGGTAGAATCATAGATACACCCGGTGTAAAAGAGTTTGGTTTAATTGATATTGAGAAAGAAGAATTGTCTCATTATTTCCCGGAAATGAGAAGCATTTTGAATGAATGTAAATTCAACAATTGCCTGCACTTTAATGAGCCGGACTGTGCGGTGAAAAATGCTGTGGAAAGAGAGGAAATTTCCCAAGATCGCTACGTTAGTTATTTAACTATAATGGCTTCAATAGAAGAAAAATGGTAGTAAAAATCTTTTCATGATCATATACAATGTAACTGTAAAAATTGAAAGTGCGTTGGCGGGAGCGTGGGTCAATTGGATGAAAACCGAACATATTCCCGATCTTATGAAAACGGGCTTATTTTTAGATTATCGTTTATGCAGATTGCTGGAGCAAGATGAAACTGAAGGCATTACTTATTCAGTGCAGTACTTTTGCAAAAGCCTCGAACAATACGATACCTACATTTCAGAATACGCACCCGCTATGCGCGACAAAGGCTTTCAAAAATTTGGAAATAGATTTATTGCTTTCAGAACGGTAATGCAGGTAGAATCCTGACGACACTTGCGAAAAGCTGCCACAGGCAAGCGTTTGAGCGAGTAAATTATTCTAAAGATATTTGGAAGTGCCCTAAACCTAAGTATATTTGTTACATCTGAATTATTTGTTCACAACAAAAAACACACACAAGCTATGAACAAAGCTGAACTGATCGATAAGATCTCAAAAGACGCAGGCGTTACAAAAACACAAGCGAACGAAGCGTTAGATTCATTTACTAATGCAGTGGTTACTTCTTTGAAGAAAGGGGATCGCGTTACGCTGGTAGGCTTCGGTACATTCTCTGTCTCTGAGCGCTCTGCACGCAATGGTCGCAACCCACAAACAGGAGAAACGATCAAGATCAAAGCAAGGAAGGTTCCTAAGTTCAAGGCAGGAAAAGAATTTTCTACAAAAATTGGCGGCGGTGGTAAAAAATAATTTTCGCTAAGAAGGAGAAAAAAAGCAAGGGACATTGTCTTTTGCTTTTTTTATTTTTACAACTTAAAAAAAACAGAAAAAAATGGGAAGAGGTGATAAACGCACAAAGCGCGGTAAAATTTCAAAAGGAACTTTTGGCAAAAGCCGTCCTGCAAAAATCAAAACGAACACCAAGCCGGAAAAGAAAGCTGAATAACTTAGAAAAAGCCACGATGAGTGGCTTTTCTCTTTTCTTGTGTGTTAGTACCGTGTTATCTACTATGCGTCACTTCCATATTCTTAGTTATTCTTCTATTTTGCACCGTCATAAATTTTCCCAAATACCTGTATGTACCAAAGTCTGATAAACAAGGAGGAGAAGCTGGCCGTAATTGGTCTCGGCTACGTTGGTTTGCCTATTGCTCTTGCATTCGCGAAACATACCAAAGTCATTGGGTTCGATATAAACGCCAGGCGAATCGAACTGATGAAGCAGGGTATTGATCCCAGCAATGAATTGCCCCAGGAGGCTTTTGAAAACAGCGATATAGAATTTACAAACGACCTTTCTTTATTGCGAGAGGCTAAGTTTTTTGTAGTGGCAGTTCCCACGCCAGTTGATGACCACAATGTGCCAGATCTTACGCCTGTTTTAAAAGCATCAGAAACTATTGGAAGAGTAATAAAGAAGGGCGATTATGTGGTGTACGAATCAACAGTTTACCCCGGATGTACGGAAGAAGATTGCTTGCCTGTAGTGGAAAAAGTTTCAGGTTTGCAAGCTGGGGTTGATTTTAAATACGGTTATTCTCCCGAACGCATTAACCCTGGAGATACGGTGCATACCCTGGAAAATGTAGTAAAAGTAGTTTCAGGCAATGATGCGGAGGCGCTTGATGAAATTGCAAAGACTTACGAACTTGTAGTGAGAGCCGGAGTGCATCGTGCATCATCTGTGAAGGTTGCCGAGGCCGCGAAGATTATTGAAAACACACAGCGCGATTTGAACATTGCCTTGATGAATGAGCTATCCATCATTTTTGGCAAGATGGACATTAATACTTTTGAAGTGCTCGAAGCGGCGGGTACAAAATGGAATTTCCTGAAGTTTTTTCCGGGTCTTGTAGGTGGACATTGCATTGGTGTGGATCCTTACTATCTCACTTACAAAGCCAACAAGTTAGGTTATCAATCGAAGGTGATACTTGCAGGGCGCAGCATCAACGATGAAATGGCTGCTTACGTTGCAAAGAAACTAATTCGCGATCTTATAAAAGGCGGCACCAATATTCTTGAAGCTAAAGTGCTGGTGATGGGAACTACTTTCAAAGAGAATGTTTCCGACATCCGCAATTCAAAAGTTTCGGATATGGTGAAGGAACTGAAAGATTATTGCATCAATGTTCATGTTACTGATCCCTATGCCGAGCACGAAGAATTGATGCACGAATATGGTTATGGTTTAAATGAAATAGAGAAAGATTACGATGCGGTAATTGTTGCTGTAAACCACAATGAGTACACGAATAAAGACGAAGCGTATTTCAAATCGCTTACAAAACCGAATGCCATTTTTGTTGACATCAAAGGCATTTTTAGAAACAAGATTAAAGAACTAAAATACTGGAGTCTCTAATGCAATTTCATAACGCTGATATTTCTTCAAAAAGTTTTCTAATAACGGGTGGCGCAGGTTTCATCGGCTCGCATATTGTCGAATACCTTCTTAAAAATGGTGCAGGCAAAGTGCGTGTACTTGATAATTTTATGACGGGTTTTGAAAAGAATATTGCGCCTTTCAAAGATCATCCAGCTTTTGAATTTCTTGAAGGTGATATTCGCGATTTTGAAACTTGCAAACGTGCATGTGAAAGCGTAGATCATGTTACGCATCAAGCGGCGCTGGGTTCTGTGCCGCGTTCAGTAAAAGATCCTGTTACGAGCAATGAAGTGAATGTTACCGGTTTCCTCAACATGATAACTGCCGCAAAAGATAGTGGTGTGAAAACATTTGTCTATGCTTCTTCTTCGTCTGTTTATGGCGATGAACCTAATTTGCCGAAAGTAGAAGATCGTGTTGGCAACCCATTATCGCCTTATGCGGTTACTAAAAAAACGAACGAGCTGTATGCGGATGTGTTCGCAAAACTTTACGGCATGAAGGTAGTAGGGCTACGTTATTTCAACGTGTTTGGCCCCCGACAAGACCCTGATGGGCCTTATGCCGCAGTGATTCCTTTGTTCGTTAGTGGAATACTAAAGCAAACGCCAGTGTACATTAACGGCGATGGCGAACAAACACGCGATTTCACTTATGTTGACAACGCAGTGCAGGCAAATATTTGCGGGTTGCTTTGTGAGAATGAGCAGGCATTTGGGGAAGCCTATAACGTAGCTGTTGGTGAAAATTTCTCTGTAAACTTTTTGTACGAATCTATCCGCGAAATGTTGGGTGCAACGCACGAAGCGACTTATAGAGACCCACGCGAAGGCGATATTAGGAACTCACTTGCCGATATTTCAAAAGCACAAAAGTTGCTTGGCTACCAACCTACTCAAAGATTTATGGATGGATTGAAACAGACGGTGAATTTCTTTAAGGAGAAATATCAGCAGGAGGTTATGGATTAGAATGAAGCGGGACGCTTCGACCGGTACAGAAATTATAGTAAAATGCCTGCAAAAGGCGGCAACGACGGAAATTGCAACAATGACCGTTATCTAAAATTGCAATGTCCCAATTAATTCTGCACTTTTACGAAACACTCGCCAACGAACTTCTTTCCAATGACTTTCGAAGAATTCAAACAAAAACTGGATGTTGCTGCAACTGAAGAAATGGTGAAAGCAGCTTTCGCTTCTTTTTATAACCTTCCCTACGATACAACGCATCGGCACGATCTGTACACGCCGCAGATTTTATTTGAATTTAAAACAGACAAAAACTTTAATAACCTCAAAGCTCGAGCTACGGTATTAGCACAGTCGCTTTATTACATCCGAAGGCTAAAGTTTATAGAAGTAGAAGTACCAATTCCCTTTTTTATATGCCTTGCAGATAAGAATGAGGCAACTATTACCGAAACGCGCAAATGGGCTAACTATTATTCAAACGACAGCTACGACTGGGAAAGACCCGCAAGCAAGCCCGACCCAAAACCATCTTGTAAAGGAGCCGCAAACCGACAGCCTACATGTTTATAAGATTACATTAAAAGGAGAACACGCTGCATTCACTAAAAATCTACAAAATGCGCTGAACCCCCAAATGCTGCTCGACTTCGGTGATAAGAAGGTGATCAATGAAGAAAACTTTGAAGCCGTGTTCGATCATTGGAAGCATGTGTTGGGACATTACATTCAAAATGGCTACAAAGATTCCTTTTACTTTCTCGCCAATATTCAGAAAGAAAAGATCATCATAGACAGAGAGCATAACAGAGTCGTTTTCACCTTTGAGGATAAGAACTCGAAGACGCAGAAGATACTCATGAAAGACTATGATTACTTCTGGAGTGTTTATGATTATGTGTCAAACCCCGATGTAATCACAGGTATTCATTCCAAACTCGACAGGCTTACGGATGAGAACCAAAGGAGGTTTGAAGGAGAGTTTTATACCCCGCTTCGGTTTGCTAAAAAGTCAATCCATTATTTTACAGAAACACTGGGTAAGAATTGGTATCAGTCAGGCAAGTATCGTATTTGGGATATGGCTGCGGGCACGGGCAATCTTGAATATCATCTTCCGGCAGCAGCGTATAAATACCTATATCTCTCAACCCTTCATACTGGTGAGGCAGATCATTTGCGCAAGGTTTTTAAAGACGCTACTTGCTTTCAGTACGATTATCTGAATGATGATGTAGAATATCTCTTCAACAAAGACAACCTTCCATTTACACCTAATTGGAAACTCCCGAAAAAATTACGCGACGATCTTGCAAACCCCGACATTATCTGGATCGTTTACATAAACCCTCCATTTGCTACGGCACAAGATGCGAAGAAGAAAGTGTCCAAGACTGGAGTGAGCAAAACAAAAGTTGAGCAAATAATGGACATGCAAGGGGTGGGTCATGCAAAGAGAGAGTTATTTGTGCAGTTCATGTATCGAATATCACACGAGTTTCCTTCAAAGACATATCTCGGAATGTTTTCGAAGCTAAAGTATCTTAATGCGCCCGATAGCGTTGATTATCGTGATCGCTATTTCAATTACAGATTTGAAAAGGGTTTCGTTTTTAAATCAACAAACTTTCATGGAGTAAGAGGAAAATACCCGATTGGATTTCTCATTTGGAATCTTTCAAAAAAAAGAACAGCAAAGCAGGCAGAAATACAACTTGACATCGCCAATGATGATGCCGAAACAGTAGGGATTAAACACCTTCGTCTTATTAGTGCTACTGATGTATTAAACAACTGGGTACAACGCCCCCAAAATTCTAACAACTATATTCTTCCAGCATTAAGTAATGCAATCACTGTAAAGTCGGGCAACATAGATACGAGGCATAGAGCAAGACCAGATTTTCTTGCTTCGATATGTAGTAAAGGAAACGACTTTCAAAACTCGAAGTATGTTGTAATACTATCTTCCCCAAGTGTGAGCGCAGGAGCCTTTACTATTATCAAAGAAAATTTCGAGAAAGCGTTGACGCTCCATGCTGTAAGAAAAATCCCTAAACCAACGTGGCTTAACGACAGAAACCAATTCCTTGTTCCGCATACTGAGCCTTCCAAAGAATTTCTGAATGATTGTGTGGTGTGGAGCCTTTTTGCATTGTCAAACGAAACAGCGGCATTAAAGAATGTTTCTTATCACCGCAAGGTCTTTCAGATCAAAAACAATTTTTTCCCTTTCAAAATATCGGAGCTAAAGCGCTGGGAGGTTACAGATGCTGATTTTAGAATTGAATTGACAAACGATGAGGATAGATTCGTTGCCCAATGGCTTGCTAAAAACGAATTGTCAGAAGAAGCCCGGCATGTATTGAATAAGGCAAAAGCCGTTTACAAAATTTATTTTGCCAACCTAAAAAGCATGGTTACAGGTAAATGGAAAATAGCCACCTGGGATGCTGGCTGGTATCAAATAAGGCAATGTCTGAAAGAACATCATCTTGCAGCAGACGAACTCGCAGACCTTAGCATTGCACACAACGCACTTGCAGGAAAGTTATTACCACAAATAGAGGAATATGGTTTTTTGGATAAGGATGAAGTGTATGATAAGGTATGAATTTAGAATGAAGTGGGACGCTTCGACCGGTAAGAACATTCCATTATCTTTTCCTCTCCGCAATAAGTCGGTTATAATATTCCGACATATCGCTCACCAGGCGCTGATAAGAAAATTTGCTCTGCACATAGTTCCGTCCAAATTCGCCAAACAATATGCGTTTATCAGGGCGCTCCAAAAGATATAACAGCCCCTCTGCCATTTCGTTGGTTTGTCCCGCTGGAGTTACAAAACCACATTTTCCATTCATAACCACATCCGACACGCCACCCACATTAGTAGAAACCACTGGCTTTCCTGCTGCTTGTGCTTCGATGAGCGATACAGGCGTGCCTTCGTTGTGGGAAGTGAGGGCAACCATGTCGAGTCCGGCAAGTACCTCGTCCATAGCGGTAAGCCATGAAGTGCAGATAGCAGTGGCTTTTTTATTATTCTCAGGAAAGTAAGCATAGTCTATTCTTGCTGCACGAAATTCCTCTTCCATTTGCGGACGCATATCGCCATCGCCCACAATAATGAACCGCACTTTTTGCGTAGTGAATTCCAGCACTTTTTTGGCGGCGGCAACAAACAATGAATGGTTTTTTACAGGGACAATTCTACCGATAACTCCTATGGCTAATTCGTCGTCGTCTATTTTGTATTTACTTCGAAAAGCTGCACGTTTTTCTTCTTGCTTGTATTGAAATTTATCGAGGTCGAGACCCAACGGAATGACTTGTAATTTTTCTTCAGGACAAATCTTATAGATGTTTGCCAGTTCGTGTTTCTGGCTGGAGCTAATGGCAACTATTCCGGTAGATTTTTTGGCAAGATAACGTTCTATGTGAATGAACATATTGGTTTGCCATTTGTTGAAATAGCTGTGAAATACATGTCCGTGAAAAGTGTGAATTATAACAGGCACATTGCAAGCTTCAGCGGCAAGCCGTCCTATAACGCCTGCTTTTGCTGCATGGGTATGCACTACATCGGGTTTGTGTTTTTCTATTAGTGCTTTGATCTTTTGATAGGCTACTCCATCTTGCAAAGGATGAATATCGCGGCGCATTTCATTTACCACCACAGGCTCTATGCCCAGGTCTTTTGTAAGGTGAATAGCATCTTGCTCATGATCGTCTTTACCCCCTATAACAAGCGTTGTTTCAAACTCCGGCTGCATATACCGGGTTAGGTAAGTTACATTGATAGCAGGGCCGCCAATGATAAGACGGTTGTGTATTCGTAAGACGCGAGGCATGGATAGATATACGTTGAAATCAAAAGTAAAACAATTGAATTGTAAAGAATATTAAGCGGTTGTTATTAGATGCTGTGAAGTTGCTGAGGTTGTCAAACTGTAAGGTTGTGAGCTTGTTCATAAAGGCAATTTCTCCCCCTCACCTTTCTACCTTTCCTTTCTTTTTGATTTTACTTTTTACCTTTTACCTTTTCATCACCCTTCACCCAAATATTTCTTCCACCAATATTGAAAAACAATCAAAGCCCAAATAGTTGCGTGGCTGTCTTCAGGATTGCTGCTCAAAAGTTTTTTCTTCAATGCCTCAATACTTGCTACGTTAAAGATGCCTTGTTGGGCAACAAATTCTTTTTCCAGCAGGTCTGTATCAATCATACTCCACAGATCCTTTCTAAACCAATCGAGCAAGGGGATTTCAAAGCCATGTTTGGGACGATTGTATAATTCTTCCGGCAACATAGATCGAAACGAATCCTGCACAATTTTCTTTTTCAGTTTTCCATCAATCTTGTAAGAAGAAGGAAGGCTGAATGCAAAATCCACCACTTTGTAGTCGAGGAAAGGGCTACGCACTTCCAGGCTGTTTGCCATGCTCATCAAATCAACCTTCACCAGCATATCGCTCAGCAAAACAAGGTTCATATCGGTAAGCAATACTTCATTGAAATCGCCATTGTTCAAGCCCGACAAAATGCTGTTTTTTTCGACTTTCAATTTGTGGTTATTCACTTTTGCAACAATGGAAGAATGCAGCAATGTGTTTACCTTTTCAGCAGTGTTGTAAGAAGCCCATCGCCAGTATCTATCCTTTAAACTAAGGTTCGCACCTTCTGCAAAACGGTGTAATTGCCGAAAAATATTCGTGACCTTATTGTTGCGGCTTTTAGGTAACATTTCCCAAATAGGAAGACCCGCACTAACTAATGTTTTCGCCAGTGATTGTTGTCTGATTTTCCATTCTGCCGCATGTTTGTTGTAGCCTGCAAACACTTCGTCTCCGCCATCACCGCTTAGCGCAACAGTTACGTGCTTTCTGGTGTGCATACTCAAAATATAAACCGGAATCGCAGAAGAATCGGCGAAGGGTTCATCCATATAATCGAGCACGTCGTGTACATGTTCGAGAAAATCATTGGTAGTTAGTGAAAAAACCGTGTGGTTGGTTTTGTATTTGTCAGCAACGAGTTTTGCGTAATAGGTTTCATCGAAAAATGGATTGTCTTTATAACCTATCGAAAAAGTATTGAGCTTGTCCGTATAGCGACTTGCAAGTGCAACGATAATAGAAGAATCAATTCCACCGCTAAGAAAAGCACCTAAAGGAACATCCGCTATCATTCTTTCCTGCACAGATACATCCATCAGTTTCACAAATTCCTGCTGCGCTTCTTCGTAAGAATATTCGTTGTACTTCTCCGCTTTTATGTTTATTGAATAGTAGGCTTTGTAGTCGGCTATTTTATTGTTTTTGATTTTTAGAAAATGTCCAGGCTTTAATTTTTCCACACCTTTTATCATGCTTTGAGGTTGCGGAACGTAGTTAAGCTGAAGATATTGATGAAGTACAGTGAAGTCAATTTCACGAGGAATGCCCAACTCAAACAGCGCCTTCATTTCCGACGCAAAAGCGAAATGATTTTCATCGCTAAAATAGTTCAATGGCTTTTTCCCAAATCGGTCTCTTGCTAAGAGTAGCTCTCCGGTTTGTTTGTCGTATAAAGCAAAAGCAAAGAAGCCACTCAACCACGTAAGGCATTCTGTACCATATTCAATCAACAAGTACAAAAGCACTTCTGTATCGGAGGTGGTTTTTGCGCCCCCGATTTGCTGCCAGATTTCTTCAAGATATTTTTTAGAAAGCTCTTGATAGTTGAAAATCTCCCCATTGAAGACAAGTACAAATCTCTCTGTAACATCTGTCATTGGTTGTGACGCACCAGTTGAAGTATCAATGATGGAAAGTCTCCTGTGCCCCAACGCACACTTATCGTCACTGAAAACGTCACCACTATCAGGGCCTCTTAAAAATAATTTCTGAGTTGATTGTGTTATTTTTGAAAGGTTCGATTTTGCCTGCGAATTGTAAGCAAACAAGCCTGTTATACCGCACATGGAAGGACAATGGAGATTAATGCAATAACCTAAAGATACAATGGAATTTATATCGCTGCTGGACTATTTATTATTGCCCATCTTCCTTGTCATCGTTTTCGTTGTTGCTTATTTTTTTCGTGATAACCTTTATCCAATCGGGCATCCGTGGAGAGAATATTTTATGCCGGGATTGATCGCAAAAGTTGGCGGTGCAATTTTCATCGGTCTTATTTACCAGTATTACTATGGCGGAGGAGACACCGCCAATTATCATTTTCATGCTACGGTCATCAATAGTTCTTTTAGTGAATCTCCTTCAAAATGGTTCAACTTGATTTTGCGCATACCTCCGTGGTATGACGGCGACTATTCAGACTATATTTCAAAGTTGTGGTGGTACGAAGCGCCTACAGAATATACGGTTGGTTGCATCACAGCTTTTTTGGGCATCATTACATTTACTACTTACTTACCAACTGCAGTTTTATTCGGTGCAATTTCTTTCACTGGTATTTGGGCCTTGTTTCAAACGTTCGCAACAAAGTATCCTCAGTACACGAGATACATCGCCTGGTGTACGCTTTTCATTCCAAGCACTATCATGTGGGGCTCCGGAATTTTTAAAGACACCATTTGCATGTTCGGGCTTGGGTGGATGACTTACGGCGCATTCCGCATGTTGCTGTTGCGCGATTTTTCATTGAAAAATATCGTACTCACCATTGTAAGCTTTTGGCTGATTGCGAGTATTAAACTCTACATTTTACTTGCGTTCATCCCTGCATTGTTGCTTTGGATTTTATTCACATACTCTCACAAGATTTCAAGTGCGACGACGCGATTTGCAGTTAAGCTTTTTGTTATTGTAGCTTGTGTTGGTGGCTTTCTGATCTTTTCCCAAAAGTTTGCAGTAGAGTTAGGGAAATACTCTTTGGAGAATGTTGCAAACACGTCCTATGTTACGAGTTCATACATCGCTGCGGTTTCGGGCGATGATGGTACAGCATATAGTCTGGGCGATATGGATCCATCTATTGGAGGCATGTTGAAAAAATTTCCTCTTGCTGTTAATGTTACTTTATTCCGTCCTTATCTCTGGGAAACGAGAAAGCCCTTGCAATTTCTAAATGCAGCCGAAGCATTTTTGTTCATGTGGGTAACGATCAAAGTATTGTTTGGCATTGGACCTCGCCGGGTTTGGAAAACCATAGGAAGCGATCCCACTATTCAGTTTTGTCTCATCTTCACTATCATTTTTGCCTTTGCTGTGGGGCTTTCTTCAGGAAATTTTGGTGCATTGTCGCGTTACCGGATTCCTTGTTTACCGTTTTATGGTATTGCGTTGGTGCTGATTTACTACAAGCACAATCCGATGGAGAAGAATATACTTTCTTTGAGGTGGTAGTTATTGGAACAAAGCAAGAAATTTCTGAGCCTGCGATTGAATACTGTATTCCTTTTTAATTTTTTCTCTGCCTTTTTCTCCAAGTTCTTTTCTCAGTGCAGGATCGGTGATGAGGAGTTGTAATTTTTCTTTCCACTCTTCTTTTGTACTACAGATAAAACCATTCTTTTCGTTGTCAATAATCACTTTGTTTACGCCTATTGGGTCGGCGATTGCAGGTATGCCGCAAGATAAATATTGAATCAGTTTAAACCCGCATTTACCCTCGCTCCATGCATCAGATTTTAGGGGCATTATTCCAATGTCCATCTTCAAAAGATCACTTCCTTCTGTTGCTTCATTCCATTTTATAAACTGCCAGTCTCTTAAATCTATTTCTGGTTTTTTGTCTGCAATTACAAGAAAGGTAAAGTTGTTTTCCTCTTGCAATTTCTTTAAAAGAGGAACAATTTCATCAAGATAAAATAGCGTTGAATGGCTACCCGTCCATCCAATAACCGGTTTGTGGTTCCCATGAATTTTTACTTTGTTATGCTTCCTTTCAACGTCCACACAAGTAGGAAGAATGATTGTTTGTCTGGCGTTATGTTGCCTTGCATAATTGTTCAGATATTCGTTGCCACCGGTTACTACGTGTGCCCACTTGCAGATGTATTTCACTTTCCAAAAAGCCTTCAACCAACTCGCAAATTTATTAGCGGTACTGATATTAGAAATCCATATTGCGTCGTCAAAATCGTAGATGATTTTTTTGTGAAGCACCTTCGCAATGATCCATTCAAATATCGGAGGCCCAAGTGGGGCGACTTCGCGATGGATAAATACATAATCGTATTGCGTGGCTTTGAAGAGATGTCCGATTCGTCTCAGATAACCTTTGGCAATTCCTGCTATTTTCTTAAAAGTATTTCCCGGTTTGAAGATGATGTTCCATGTTGCGTCATCCATAAAGCTTGCAATTTCATAACGCACATTATGCTCCTGCAATACAGGTTCATAAAGCTCTACACGGAAGCGTTGGGAAGGCGCAACTTTAAGAGGGTAGGGCACAAGAAATAAAACACTTTTGGCCATTAGCGAAGAATTTCTGTGAACGATTTTTTGAACACCTCAATGCTGAATTTTTCCCGCACATACTGCTTCCCACGCATCGAAAATCGTAGTCTTTTTTCAGGATTATTTGCAAGGTCTAAAATTGCTTCAGTCATTGCGTCCACATCTTTTTTTACTACCAGCAAACCTGTTTCATTGTGTGCGATTATCTCTTCAGGGCCTCCACATTTTGTAGCTATAACGGGTGTTCCGTAAAACGAAGCTTCAAGACAAGTCATGGAGAATGATTCAGCTTCAGAAAAATTGAGGACGATACTGGCGCTATTTATTTCGCTTTCCACGTCTGTAGCGAAGTTTTCAAAAGCCACCACATCTTCCAACCCTAATTTCTTTACCCTATTTATAAGCTCGGATCTGAAAGCTGCATTTTTTGCCAAACCCATATCACCGCCAGTGAATTTTAATCGTAAGTCTTTGTTTTTTTTATACGCTTTGCAAAATGCTTCAACAGCATGTTCCTGACCTTTTCCTCTGGTGAAATTTGCGAGATAAAGAAGCTGAATATGGTTGGTATGTAATTCTTCTGTGTAGATTTTTTCAGAAAGTTTTACTGGGTCGTAAATGCGAATGTTCTTATCGTGTGGTGGCAATTGTTTTAGCACTGCATCAGAAACGGCTACTACTTTATCAGAAAAATGTTGCGCGGCATTTGTACATATTTTCCTTAATGGTGTTGGCAAAGTTGATGGAAGAAAACGCACATAAGTAATGAGTTTTCCTTTATAGCCCGCAGCTTTTATTCCCGCACCGAGCAGGTTATAGAAGTCGTTGATTTGAACAACTTCTACTTTTTCCTGTCGCACTATTTTCTTTACTGCAAGAAGATTTTTAAGGTAATAAAACGGGTATTTCGCTATTGCAAAAAGTGACTTGCTAATTTCTTTTAGCGGAAGTGTATAAACGCAATAACCTTTTTCCTGAAGAATTGAAACTACTTTGCTTTCCTGCGGAAGAATGAAAATGAAGTTGTGTTGATCTGATAAAATATCTGCCTCATTCAAAGCACATTTGAATGCACCTGTGTAGGCAACAGAATTATCTATGATCAGAATCTTCACACTACTATAATAACGAGTCAATAAGTTCTTTCCATTGCCCTACTACTTTTTCTTTGCTATACATCATCATTCGCGCCGCCGCATTTTCTCTAATGTTTTCGCTCAGTTTTTCATGGTGCAACATTTTTACAATTGCGTTATGCCACTCATCTTCAAAACTTGCTTTATCGGTCATTGGCATCAGCCATCCATAGTCCGTTTGTTCTGCTTTTTTCAAGGAGTAAGTTGGGTCGAAAGAATGAGGCGCTAATATTTGTCGCGGACCTGTAGGGCAATCTGCTGTTAGCACAGGCACACCGCTGATCATGGCTTCGCAAAGCGCCATAGGAAATCCTTCCCACCCCGATGGAAATAGGAAGAGTTTACTTCGACGCAAATATTGAAATGGATTAGTCGTATAACCGGTAAAATAAACATCATAATCTTCCGAAAATGGCTGCATATCATCCCAAACGGAATAGTAAGAAAGACCATTTTCCTTCGCTATCTGCATAAGGTTTCCCCGCAGTTTGCCATCACCAAGCAATACAAGGCGCACTCTGGGGTTTATTTCTTTGAGTCGTTTCAATAAGGGGAACAGAAACCGTTGTTTTTTCTGCTCGTTAAACCTTCCAGAGGTAATCAGTATTTCGTGTGTAGAGAATAGATTTTCCCAATGCGGCTCCAGTGGTTTTTTGGCAAGTGAACGAATTTTTTCAACATCAAAATAGTTGGGTATTGCAACGGCATTTTTCACTTTGCAAAATTGTTGTAGCTCGTACTTTATTCCTTCACTTACGGTAACTGTAACGTTAGCTTTATTGTAAACAAATGGTATGATCAGATTTTTGCGGATAAACTGCATCCATTTGCTTTGGTTGTGGTCGTGCAAAATAGTTCCATGCACCACAAGAATTTTTTTGGCTTTTGAAAGCGAAAGTACATTTACCCAATTGGCGCCATCCATGTGACTGATACAAACGCTGTACTCTTCTCCTTCAATAATTTTTTTCAGGCGTAAGCATCGGCGAAAAAAGTTAAGCGCTTTTCCCACAAATCCTTTTCCGGCGTTTACGTCTAACGAAAAAAGTTTGTTGCCCGATTGGAAGAGATTATCGCTCTCGTCAAGGTTAAAAACTGCCTCGTCCACATGATAAGATTCATTCAGAAAAACACTGTGGTCGTGGAAGACTCGTTGCGCACCTCCTTGGCCCAGATTGGTAATTAGTAGTAATATTTTCTCCCTCAAAAAATGTGTTGTTTGTATATCTCTTCGTAAGCCTTTACACAGCGATCCATGTCGAACTGTTCAAAACATTTTGTTGTTGCATTTTTCAAATCATTGTAGGTGTTTTTATCTGTGTACACCTTCAACATTTTTTCGTGCAGCTGATCTATATCTGTTCGTCCATTCACAATTTCAACCAACAAACCTGCGGTCTGTTTTTCATATTCTATCATTGCAGGAATTTCACCGATTCTCGTTGCGATAACGGGCTTGTGGCAATAAAGATACTCCATGATAACTGTTGGTAAACTTTCCGATCCAAAATACGAAGGAAGCAGGCCTACATCGAATAATTTAATCCATTCAAGCGGGTTTGTAACCGTACCGCTGTAAATTATTTGTTGGTTGTTCTTGTATTTTTCCTGAAGCTTATTTACATAGTCGCTACCACCTACTAATACCAGAAAACTATTTTTTTTGTTGAGGCGAGTAAATGCTTCAATTAATTCTTCCCATCCCTTTGCCGGAATACCGCGTGCCACCATTCCAAAAACAAACGCATCTTTTGGGATGTTAAGCGTATGACGCGAAATGGTAACTTCTGGATTTTCAGTGGCTGTATAACCGTTGTAAATTTTTGTGAGTTGTAAAGGAGTTGAAGATAACGACTGCATTTCCTGAGCAAAGAAAATCTCCTGCTCTTTTGAAATACATACAATGCTTTTTAGTTGCTGAAGTACAAATTTCAGTTTGTTCTTAAAGTCTAAGAGCTTTGGCTTTTCATTTTGGGAGATACTGTTGTAGTACATAGCATAGTCGCCGTGCATGGTTGATACAACGGGAATATTTTCGTTAGCAACCTTACAGCAAATGACATCCGTTTTAAACAGATGGCTATGAATTATTTCAGGCTTATTGGCTTCTAAGAATCGCTGTAAACTCTTTCCGATGAAATAATTTCTAAAGCTAAAATCAATTCCTATTTTCAGGAACAACGAGTCAACGAAGCGGGTAAGTGATCCTACAGGATTAGTAGCGCACACCACTTTTACATCAGGTGCAATTTTCGATTTTAATTCTCTGTTGTAAATGTCCCCATGAAAATTAAAGATGGTAATGTTGTGCCCTTTTTCATGCAGCGACTGAGATAGTCTCAGCAAAAAAGTTTCTGCTCCTCCCGGATGAATTACTTCTGTTGCAATCAGAATTTTCAAGTTTGGTTTATGCCAGTTTTGGTTGTGCGCCCGAAGATTCTTGCGCTCTGTTGGCTTTGTAATAATACAGCAATGAGCGGTAATTTTTTGAAAAGAAGGGAGCAATTTTAATAGCGTTTAAGAGCAATTGTTTTGCGGCTTTCAAATTTCCATAGTCTATTTGAATGCAGGCCATCAGACGTAGTTTATCGGCAACAAATACTTTGTTATGCAACATTGGACCTTCCAGTTTTTCCATTCCATCTGTGTTGTTTTCTTTCAGATAGTCGGTGCCCGATTTTACGCGTTGCTCTTTCAATTTGTAGTAAATGTCTTCCGATATTAGCTTCTTGATTGCTCGCTTGTCTGTAAGATCAATGCTCCGATGGTCGCTGTTGGGTCTTGCCCATACATGATACAGACATTCATCAATATAATAACCACCATAGCGAGAGATAATATCGAGAATAAAATAACGATCATAGCTTGTGAGGCGATCGAAGTAGGAATGAAAGCCTGGTATTTCATTCAATACCTCCCGACGAAACATGATGGTTGCAGGAGCCCATGTTTCTTCATCGGCCGCATAGATTGGACCATTATAATTTCTTTGCACTCTGCTGGTAGGGAAAAGTGGAGAATGATAATAACTATCGGTAAGACATAATCCTACGCCATGCTCATCCATTATTGCAGCTTGTTTTTCTACCCGTGTAAGATCAGCCCAATCGTCAGCATCCTGTATCATAATGTAGTCGCCGGTTGCAGCAAAAAACATGCGGTTGTAGCAGTTGATCAAACCCTGATTCTCTTCATTGATCAAAACTTTTATGCGGCTGTCTTTTGCAGCATATTCATTAAGGATCTCTACGGAACGATCTGAAGAACCATTGTCGCAAATGATTATTTCTGTGTTCCGGTAGGTTTGGTTTATTACGGAATCCAGGCACTTAGGAAGGAACTCTTCGCAATTATAATTTGGAACTACAATGGATACTAATTTCATGAGGCAAAATTTTTAAGATAACATAGGTATTACGAAAGCTCTCGACAGTGTTTCTTTACTTAGCAACTGCGACAGTGTTACATAACTTAGTTCGTACTTGGAAATGTGTTCTAAAAACATGTCAAGTACATTTTTTACGGTTATTGCGTTGTCGTATTCCATTCTGTAATTGAATTCAGCATGATGTGTAGATAATACAAAATCGCCATCGTGCCGTCTCACCATTTCAAAATGCTTGATCAACTCATCTAAAGTTGTATCTGGAAGCAAAGGATAGTAATAGGGTATTTCCCTGTGCGTTTTATAATCAAGAACGTAGGGATATGGCTCATTCGGATAAATTGTTTTAAAAGAAAATTGCTTCAGCAAATTCATTACGCCCCTTGTATCTTTTTGTTTCTTCAAAAAACTTATTCCCCCACCACAAACATTCAGACCGGCTTTTAAAACAGAATTATAGCCTTCCATAGATAGCAAATCTTGTGGTGGTGCAAATACTGATACTTTGTAATTCAGGAGTTGGCTGAGATATTCAATCTCTTCAACAATTTCCTTTGTGCGGTCTTTAGTGGTCAGGTATTCCGCGCATCTCACATAGTTACTTTCTACTTCCGGTGGCAGTGTAGCATCATCATTTCTGTGGTGCTTTGCATGAAAGCATACGTCAATTGTTTTGCCTTGCAAACATGATTTCAGAAAGTCCACCAAATCTTTATTTCTGTCAAGCGGATGAACCGTATTATCTCTTTCCCACGCCTGCCAGTCCGTTTTTTGTTTGTGTCTGTAAATATGTTCTACCCAATCAGGCCAGTTGCCCTTTACTTTAGTGATTACACAAAGAGAAGGTGGTACTAAGTGCCAGACATCTGAGTAGCTATTTTGAATAGCTTCAGGTATGGTGAAAAAATTGGTGTCGTCGTCCCTTATGGCAAAACGCATGGTGGTGTAGTGGTTGTCAATTACAAAACTATTTTTCTACTAATGGGCACGGGTCTTTCTTCACATGCTTAACTTGTCTATTGCAAGCGTTTAACTAACAGTTATCATTTTCGTAGGGCAATGTTTGCCCGGTTCGTTAAATAGGGTTGCAAATCCCTCGCAAGTTTTCGACTAAATATTTCAGATCCTTCCTTGTTCAGGTGTTGTGAGTTATAGAAATAATCGGTGTTGTAGCACAGTGAATCTTGTGAATAATCGAGCAAAACGCATCCGTACTTTTTTGCGAAGTAGTGGTAAAGCGCAAATTCTTCTTGTCTGTTAGTGGTTATTTGTTGTGCTCTGTAATATTCGGGTGTGTAAGTAAGTATTACCGGTATTTTATTGTCGTTACAATATTGCAGGTATCGTTCAAAATCTTTTATGATTACACTATCCAGTTGCACTTTGTAGCCTTTCGGATTTTCGTGTACGAAGTCGGCGAATGTACTGTCCCAGTTTTTTACCATGCCTTCATACCCTTTGTACTTATGCGATTTGTTTACCTGAAAGCCGAGAAAACTTGCAATTCCTTCTATCATAAGGTCCCCGTTGTTCCTGTATTTATACATCGGTACAAATCGTTGTAGCATATTGAAACTCCCCATGTAGCCTTCTGTCGCTTCATAAATTGTTTCATCCTCCATGTAGGGAAGAAACTGAATGTCGCCATACAATTCTTTGTTCTTTTCAAACATCAAGTAGTCGAGACTGTGAACTATCAATCTGGGCTTAGGATTGTGTTCGAGAAAAACTTTTAGCCGGCAATGCTGCATTAAGAAACTCCAATTGTCAAGCCCCAGGTTGTAAGAGGATAGGTGCAATGATGAGTCTAAAATTGCCGGTGAAATATGTACCCATGCACGCGATGATCCCATCACTAAAACATCGGCATTGATTCCACCACTTCTTATTTCGTTCCATACATCAAAGTATTGGCTTTTTGATTTTTGAAGTCCCTTATCTATGATGTAATTGCCCAGAAATAATACTGGCACCGGAATCATCAGGAACAAGATAATCTTATATAAATCGCGTTTCGTCATTTTCACTGCTCCGTTTAAAATTGAAAGTAGATGAAGTTGTTTTTGCCATAAACTCCCAGAAAAATTAGCAGGAATAAAACGGTGTAATAAAGCGGCCAGCGAACGGTTGCCGGTAGCTTGCTAATTACGGGTTCATTTTTTCTGTTACTAATTAGTTGCTCCAACAATAGCAATAGAGGTATAAGACTTAATGTGCCGAAAAGCTCCGTAAGCGTAACTCCCAGATAAAGATCGGGCACACCCCAGGTTTGCACCGCTGGCAATTGAAAATACGATTGTCCTTCCTTCGTAGTAAAGAGATGCGTAAGAATATAATTTGCATCCGTGAAGGAAATTGCTCTGAAGTAAACCCAAGCCAGTGAGCAAAAGAAAAAAGTAGTTAGTACGCTGAAAGGATTGTAGATAAAGGATGGAATTTTCTTTGAAAGATTTTTGCGGAATTTTTTGGTCAGCGCTTCGTAGCTTATGGCAATGCCATGCAACACACCATATACTACAAAGGTCCAACTTGCGCCGTGCCACAGCCCGCTTAGGCTGAAGGTGATCATAATTGCAAAGATAATTCCCAACTTTCCCCAGTCGCGTTTTGCAATTGCCAGTGGTGTATATAGATAGTCATTGAACCAGGTGTACAATGAGATATGCCACCTCCGCCAAAATTCTGTAACAGATTTGCTTCGGAAGGGAAAATTGAAATTCTTCATCAAATCAAAACCCATCACTTTCGCGGTGCCGAGTGCAATGTCAGAATAGCCGGAGAAATCGCAATAAATCTGGAAGGAATAAAGTACAATCGTCAATAGCAAAGCAAAGCCTGTGTGCTGTTGCGGATTAGCAAAAACATGATCTGCGATTATTGCAATCCTATCTGCGATTACCACCTTTTTAAAAACTCCCCATACTATTTGTTGTAAACCTTCATAGAGATTGGAAAGTTTGAAACTGTGCTTTTCATGAAACTGATGCAGGATATTTTGTGGGCGTTCTATTGGGCCCGCTACGAGCTGTGGATAGAACATTACGTACAATGCATAAATACCAAAATGCCGCTCTGCTTTCTGGTTGCCTCTATGCACTTCTATGGTGTAACTCATTGCCTGAAACGTATGGAACGAGAGTCCGATGGGCAACAACATTGTGAGATAGGGGATCTTATTCTCGAATCCCAGAAATCCTGCAAGTCCGGTGATGTTGTCGTTAATAAAATTGTAGTATTTGAAAATAGCAAGCACACCTATGTTGGCAATAAGGCTGAGCAGCAAATATTGTTTTCGCCGCTTTGCATTGGTTTGCTGCTCTATTAAAATGCCTGCGTAATAATCTATGACGATGGTGAAACCGAGAATAAGAATATACTCCGGTTTAAAGAACATGTAGAAAAAACAGGAAGCTGCCAGCAACCAACTCCATCTTGCTTTATGCGGCAGCAAAAAATAGAGGGCGGTTACTACCGGAAAAAATATCAGAAACTCAAAAGAATTAAACAACATGTTGTTGAGCGTTAAAAAGTTTTTATGAGCTTCTTCCTTCTGATTAAAATATTAGTTTGATCTCTTTTGCAAAATGCAATCTGCCATTTCGCCTACATTTTTCCAGTTCTGGATTTCCTGCGTTGTGAAGCGAATTTTAAAATGCTTTTCAATGGCTACTACCAGTTGAATATGATTGAGTGAATCCCATTCTTCCACATCTTTTGCAGTTGTACTTTCATTTATCATTATGTCGTCGTTATCCAGCACGTCTTTAAAAATGTGGTTTACTTCGTTGATGATTTGGTTCTTTTCCATGATTTTTTCTATTGTGTTACTTCTATTTGTTCGGTAATAAAATTCGTGAGGAGCAGGTATTCATCAATGCTCAACTCCCAATGGTTGTCTGTCATTTTAAATCCAAGTGATTCGTAGTGGTTTTTTACCAGTCCATTTTTGGGTGTAGGAATATATTCTCCAACCACTTTGCGGTAACCGTTCTCTTTTGCAAGCACTATGATCTTGTTTAAAGTAAAGTTTTCTACTCCTCTTTTCAATACTCTGCAACTCATTATCCAGGTGTCAATGAAAAGTGTATCGTTCGCCGTTTCTTTTAAAATTATTACAGCAATTAAACCATAGTCGCCAAACTTATCCTGAAGGGCTATGCTCAAGGTGTGGTAATTTTTATTGGATGAGATATTGTTGATGTCTTCTTCTGTGTAGCGTATAGTACGCAGGTTAAATTGATTTGAGCGTTGTGTAAGCTGTGCTACACGGGGAATTGAAAATTTATCGAATGGTTTTGTCGTAGCGGTCATTCCGAGGCTTTCTAAAAATGCATCCTCATTTGCAAAAGATTTTTGCAGCACATTTCGTTGCGCTTCTTCCTGATACTGCTTTGTCCGTTCGGTGTCTTCGTTTGTAAATGATGCCGTTTCAAAAAGGTTTATACTTCGTAAATAGGTAAGATATTCCGCAGGATCTTCCGGTAATTCAGGCACAATAATTTCGGCAATTGCGCTCTTTACCATTTCCCGCTCAAACGGATTATCATCAATAAACACCATCGAATCAAACCCGATGTTGAGGATGTTTTGGATGTGACGAATGTTGTCAACTTTAGTTTCCCAATTGGCTACAAATACAGCAATGTCATCCAATCGCAAAACCATTTCCGGGTGTTTTTCAAAAGGCTCTTTTGCTATTTCCTCTGTGTTTTTGCTGCAAACCGCAACTATAATTCCGCGCTCTTTTAATTGTTTAATCCATAATTGCAATTCAGTAAATGCTTTTCCAATTCCCAGACTTCCAACCTGAATTCCTTCTATTCCATCATCACCAATAATTCCTCCCCACATCGTATTGTCAAGATCTAGAATGATGCACTTTTTAAAACTTCCTTTTATCGAAGCAATGATGTCGGTAACATTTTTAGCAATGAATGGAAGGAAATCTACGCTATAAACCATATCGCCGTTGATATACATCTTTGGGTCGAAGGTGAAGTTGCGCCCTAGTCTCTGTTGCAATTGCTGCACATCACAAATGAAAACGTTGTTGTATGCCATCGCCATTTCCATCATTTGCACGTTCAGTTTTCTGATCTGATAACAGAATGAATTGTCCAGCTTATTGGCATAGTTGCCAAACACACCATCTTCAATTTCGGGAAAGTTGGTAATGATAATTTTTGAGGGAATTGCAGACGAAATATTTTGGATCAGTGTTTCAAGATATTCATGCTTTGTAGCAGAAAAATTCCTTCTCTCTACTATTGTTTTTTTAGAAAATTCTTTGAGTAAATGCTCGCTGCAAATGTTGAGGAAAATGTATTCGGGAGCGAATTGATAGAGATCGGAATTTGAATTGAATACCTCGCTATTTATCTGGTCGTAATCGGCTTCGTAAATATCATAATTGTAGCCAGCCTCAATGCCATAAGCTTGTATTGCCTGTGTAAGTAATTGCGAAGCAGCATCAGCGAGCACCGCCACGGATACAGTCTTTAATTCAGACTTATCTTTTTTCAGGTTTTTCTTTAGCTGATTGAAGGTTTTCATTTGTGAACAGTTACGCGGATATTTTTCTTAAGTATTTTCTGGTTTTTTCAGCATCAAGAAAAAAACGGCCTTTTGGATAAAAGAATCTTTTTACTTCCAGCTTAGTACCCGTAAGACAATCGTACTCGGACAATCCTAACGAAGTAGTAAGCCAGTAGTAGTGTGAGTTGATGCATTCGTCGGCAGTTACCTCCAATATTTTACATCGTTTATCGCAGTAAACTATGTTTGCCATCGCAGCGCCATGAATGGAGGCAACAACCGAAGCAGAGGAAAACAGTGCAATTTGCTCCTCGATTGTTTTTCCTTCCATTTCTTCAATCTCAAAACCTTCTTGTATCAATATTGGTTTTATTTCCTCGAAGTTGGCAATATGCCTTCCCGTGGCAGCAGGGCGGTTGATGAATATTTTTTTGGTAGGGTCGTAAGGCTTTAGATAATCTTGTGCCAGTTGCTTTACCCAGTTCCAATTATTTGCTGCGTAGGGCATAGGTTGCAATAAATAGGCCTTCTTTGTTTCAATGATCTCATCGGGTTCCTGCACATACCAGTTGAAAGATGCGGCTTCAGGAAATTGTGTAAAAAATTTGAATGCCCGTGTCTCACTTATTTTTTTGCTGACAACAAGAGATAGCTTTTTTAAGTGTGAGGCTTTATCGTTGAGGAGGCAGAGCTTTGTAAAAATATCAGAGTAGAAATGAAAATAGTTTTGCGACCAATAATGGTCATACAAAACAACTTCGGGTATCTTAGTTTTCTTTAGCGTGTTGAACGATAGCTTTTCAGGATACGCGCCGTAATGATCGAAAATGATGCTCTCTTTCAATATCATTCCGTCTTCGTCAATTAAAAAACCAGATTTTGGATCAATACACAGATTCCCTTCTACTTCTTTTATGTACTCAAGATGATCCCATTTTTGGTTGTCGTGAATGATTGCGTTTGCTATTGCGCTATCGGTAACCTTTGGTATGTGGTTGAAAAACGGCTGCTGTACGTTCTGATGCAGCACCTTTATTTGTCCGGCAGATTTTTTCTTCCAAACGTAAGGCGCAGCCCAGTAATTTATCTTGTTTAATACAGCAGACATCTTTCGTGAAACTGTTTATTTGAAAATCTTTCTACGCAAATAGTAGAGCATCGTTTTGTAAGTATTCTGATTACTTCCTTGCAATTTCAGCGATCTTCCCAGCAACATTTTTGCTTGATCCATATCGCCTTTGTCAATGGCTTTTGCCGCCCACAAGCGGTATTTTTCCGCCATCAGGTTGCTGTTGCTCATCAGTTCTTTTTCATACGCCCGCAATTTTTCCTGCTGTCCTTCTTCCAACCAATCCGTGTTCCTTTCTATCTGTTGTTCAATCAGTTTTTGAATGATTTCGGCAACAATTAATTTTCGTGGGTTATTGAAAACATTGGTAATTGAGTTTGGATTGATCCGGTAGTTGTACAAAACGTCTTTGAGAAAGTAGATAGGATATTTTCTGTTTACACGGATAGTCCAATAATTGTCATCGCCAAAAATTCCTGAAAAGTATTCTGAGAATAAACCGAATTCGTCTATCAGTTCCTTGTGAAAAATCAAGCCTGGAAACCAAAATGGATACTCATCTTTCAAATCGGAAATAAGAAAATCCTCTTGATGTTTTGTGGCGCCCAATGGTTTGTCGTGCAGATCAATTTGCTGATAATTTGAACCGCATATTTTTATTTCAGGATGATTTTTAAAAACAGCTACTTGCTTTTCGAGTCTATCGGGCGGGCAAGTATCGTCGGCATCAAGTTGCGTAATAAGATCGCCAGAGTAAAGAGTAAAAGCGTAGTTCTTATTCTTTAAATAGCCTACGTTTTTTGTTTGCTGATGAAGCTTTATTCTTTCGTCTTTTAAGTATTTGCCGATGAGTTCAATGGTATTGTCGGTTGAAGCATCGTCGCATATTATTAGCTCCCAATCCTGGTATGTTTGCTCCAGAATGCTATTGATCGCACGATCAATAAACTCGCTTACATTGTAAGCACACATGATAACACTAACCTTCATGCGATGATTTATCTCTATAGTAAATTGTTTCCGTTGCAAATATTGGTCAATCACGGTTCTATTAAAAACTAATTAAGCCTATTAACCAGTTCTTTACAGAAGCACTAAGCAGACTTGTTGTGGCAAACAATATCGGCTAAGGTGGTAACGAAATCCTGCATGTTATAATTGTCCAATATCTCTTTACCATTCCGTCCCATTTCAGCAGTTCGTTGAGGATCGTGATAGGCTTCTAATATCTTTTCCTTGATTGCCACTGCATTTCTGTTGGGCACTACCCACCCACTTTTTCCCTCTGCTACTATGTCCTTTGTGCCGCAATTATCACTCACTATCACAGGAACGCTGCAATGCATTGCTTCAAGTATAGTAACCGGTGCTCCGTCAATAATACTCGGTAATACATACAGCGATTTATTTTCAAAGAAGGAAGGAATATCTGTTACGCGACCATGATAAAATACATTCTTAAGGTCGCTGTATTGTTCGTCAATAAGGTTTTGAACATTCTTGTCAATCGGTCCGCCCACATGAAGTTCTATGTTCAGATGTTGCAGATCTTTCCAAGCTTCCAGTAAGTATTGCAATCCTTTCAGTAAAACTGTAAAGGCAAGAAATGAAACTTTAAAAACTGATTGTTGACCTGATGTTGTTTTGTGTTTAGAAAAATCCGGCTTCAAGTATCCACGCGTACTGATCAGTTTATCGCCGTAACCTTTCTTTCGGTAAGACTCTTCCATCAAAGCCGAATAGGTAATGATGTAGTTCGTAAGCGGCAATGACTTATTGTAATAATTTAAACGGTTCAGGTAAGTATAGGCATCGTCTTCTTGAATGTTATACTTCGCATTTTCTTCGTGCACCAATTGTGCGATGTAGTTGTCTTCTGGATTTCCTGGAATGAAGTAGATAGTAATTCCCAGTTTTCGTGCTTTCTGAAAAGTTTGGAAAAGATAGGGTGTGGTTGTAACAAGTGTGGTGACCGTTTTATCTAAATGAAAGGAGCAAAAATGATCGTACAAAACCTCTTGCAGATAGCGCGATTTGTAAATCTGAATATTGAAAAGTTTTTCCAGCCTGTGAAGAAGGAAGAGGTAGTAGCGAGAAGTAAAACTAACTGGTGAGGAAGAAAAAGGTGTTTCAAATTTTCCTTTAGCAGATACTACAAACTTCTTTAATCGTTCTCGCTGATGTAATTCTTTTGCAACCTTATAGCCCAAGTGTCCGATTCCTCCCGCGCTTGTAGCTGTAAGCGATTCAAATGAAGCGACCAGAATTTTATTTTTCATGAACGAGTGTGTGCAAATTTCAATTAACAGATTTCACCAGCTCCTGATAGGAATATGTATCGCTTATCATTCCGTCATCTATTTTATAGATCTTTTCGCAAAATCTCAATGAAGTGTATCTGTGTGCGATTATGATAATGGTGAGATCTTCTTTACCAAGTTCATTGATGGCGTCTGTGATTTCTTCCTCTGTTTTTGAATCGAGTGCAGATGTAGCTTCGTCGAAAATCAAAACCTGCGCACCTTTATAAATTGCTCGTGCAATGGCAATTCTTTGTTTTTGTCCTCCCGATAAATTGTTTCCCCGCTCGCTTAATAAAGTATTTATCCCCTCAGGCATTTCTTCTACCAAAGAGGTAAGGCTAGCCATTTTTATAGCATGATGCACACGTTGCGTGTCGAGTTGTTCAAGTGTTTCTCCCAGCGCAATATTTTCTGCAAGAGTAGTGTTGAGAATAAAAGCATCCTGACGAACGTAGCCAAGAATTTTCCACCAGTTTTTGAAATTTGAACGATTAAGTTCTGCATCGTCCACATAAATTTTTCCTGAAGTTGGTTGCAGAAATCCCAAAATATTATTTACCAACGTAGATTTTCCCGTTCCTGATTTTCCTACAATTCCGATTTTCTCTCCCTTCTTTATTACCAGATTGCAGTTGTTTAAAACGTTTTTTGCATTGCCGGGATATTGATAAGAAATATGGTCGAAATGAATTTGGTTTTTGAAAGGAAGCGGCGCAATTTCTTCGTCCGAGGTGTTGATTGAATGATCTGGAAAAAAGTCTTTGTCGTTTAAAACAAATTCTGCTGCTGTAACATTATTCATGGCTATCACAAAGCGGTTTACCGAAGGAATACTTCTGTAAGCGATAACCGAAAAGAGCGTAATGGTTGTTACAATATTGTTGATGTCTTTGATAACATAAACCCCATAGAGCAATATAATTGTAATGCAAAGGAAAATCGCTACTTCAATAATGCGCGTGGGAATGAACAAAATAAAGTCAACCTTTCCCTGCACTATACTAAAACGTCGGGCGGTATCTACGAAGGTTTTTTTAAAATTCTTTTCTGTGCCTGCAATCTTTATATCTGTGTACCCAAAAATCATTTCCTGCGCTTTGTGATGCAGGTTTACATAGTTTTTGTTTTTTTCAGCACCGGCATCTTTTATAATGTGCTTTACACGAGAGTAAAAGAAACCAATGGAAGGGATAAGCACCACTATCAGAAGTAAAAATAAATGCCAGTTCCACGCACAAACTATTATTGTAGTGAGCGCAAATATCATCGCTTCGTTTATGATGATCATAATGGAAATGGCCATGTTGCTGCATAGCATCACTTGTAGCTCCGTCACTTTATTCACCCATTTATTGGAAGACGCTTCAAGAATTTCGGGTAGGGGTTTTTCGTACACTTTATTTAGCACACTTTCAGTGGAGGTAACGTATAGATGGCGTACAAAATTTACCTGCAATTTATTGATGTAGAGACCAAACAGATTTTTAACGACAATCAACAAAAAGAACAAGCCTACCGTAATTAATAAAAGATGTTCTTTATTGAAGGAAGAAAGGAAAGGTGCAAATGCCACAAAACGCTCATGAAAACTTTCAGACAAAACAAGCCCCACTACAGGTATTACAAAACCAAGACCTACGAGATCACTGATAGAACTTAAAAAGGTGAAAAAAACAAGCCAACCAAATTTTCTCTTTTGGCTTTGATTGAATATTGAATACAATTTTCTCAGCGCTGAGAAAACATTGTTGCTTTTTCGCTCCATTTTACATCCTTCGTTCTGTTCTTACTTTCTAAATAGTTTGTCAACAATCGTCTTTTTCTTTTTTACATCGTCTTCATAATACCCGCTACTATATTGATAGCCATAACCGTAGGAGCCGCTATAGCCGTAGCCATACTTCTGCAAATATTCTACGCCGTTAAATACAATAGCCGCATTTCGAATCTTACGTTCCTGATATAGCGTATCAAACAGCTTTATTTGCTCTTTCATGGTGTAAGACTGACGCACCACAAACATGTTGATGTCTGAATGTTGCGACAATATCAAAGCATCGGAAACTAAACCAATAGGCGCTGTATCCATTATGATGATGTCGAACATTTCATGCAGTTCTTCTATCAATTGCTGGGCAGTGGGTAGTACAAGAAGTTCTCCGGGATTTGGCGGTATAGGGCCACAATTAGCGATGTAAAGATTTTCATGTACACCGGAAGCCTTTATCACTTTTTCAATTCCTGAAATGCCCGCGAGATAAGAACTGATGCCTCCTTCGTTGTGCAAACCCAGATAGCTGGAGAGTTTGGGTTTTCTCAAATCATACTCCATAATTACCACGCGCTTTTTAGCAAGCGTCATGGTTATGCCCAGGTTCAGCGATACGAATGTCTTTCCTTCACCACTCATACTTGAGGTAATAAGATAGACCTTCTTTGTTCCCGAAGAAGACATAAATTCAAGGTTTGCTCGTATCAAACGAAACTGCTCTGCTACGCCGGTACGAATATGCGGACCCACTACTATCTGTCTTTTTTCTCCATTGGGTGTTCGCGCTATAGATCCAATTACAGGTAAGGTTGTTAGTGCTTCGATATCCTTTTCATTGATCACTTTATTGTTCAGCATTACACGCGTAATGATGATGGTGGACGGTATTAATAATCCCATCAAAACCACGAGTGCATACACGGTGTTTCGAACGGGCTTGATTGGTGCATCTATGGAGTAAGGAGCCACAACTACTTTAGATTTGTTGGCTGCTGCATATTGTGCAATATCATTTTCTACGCCGCGCTGGTAGAGGTATAAGTACACGCCCTGAATGAGTGGATATTCGCGTTTTGTATTGTTTATGCTTCGTTCGGCAGCAGGGATCGAAGCCATAGATTCATTGTACTCCGCTACATTTCTTGAAGCGTTCTGAATGCTGATGTTTATGGAACTAATTACACGATCGCAGGCATCTGCAATATTCTTTCTTAATGCAGCAATGTCGTTTTTGATTTTTACTAGCGAAGGGTGAAGTGGTGCAGTATTTCTTTCCAGCAGTTCTTTCTTTTGAATCAGCGTGTTGTATTCAGTAACAAGTGCTGTGATCACAGGGTCATTTGCACTTACTCCTGCCATTACTTCATAGCGGCTTCCTACGCCATCTATAATATTGTCCTTTAAACTTTGAACTGCTTGTTTTTGAATAATTAGCTGTTGGATTTTTTCCTGCTGAACAGCCTTCCCGGTGAGAATTGTTGAAGCCTGACTTTTTACGTCAATTATCTTGTTTTGTGTTTTTATTTCCTCTTCTATCGAATCGCGCGATTGAAGTTCATCAATCAAGGTTGTCTTTTGCTGATTAATAAATTCGCGGGTTTTTTCAGCAGAAATATTTAGGTCTTCAAGTTCTTTTTTACGGTAGTAGTAGATCAGCGCATTCATGAAATCAACACCCCTTTGCGGTATGTTGTCTGTATATTTAAGATCAAGCAAACTGGTACGTCCATCACTCACGGTCACCTTAAAAACCGCAAGTGCATAGTTGATCGTAAACTTTGAAGGAGATATTCGTGCAATAATCTCGGTCTTATTGGTAAGATACCCTCTGTTTACATTTGGTCCCTCCCGGTAAAGTATTTTGAATCTTCCGTAGGGTCGTTTGATCCAACTGCCATACAGCACATTGCTTTTTATATCTGCCTCATTAAATTCAAACAACCCATCAACCAATTGAGTAAATCTTAGTTCTTGTGTTCCGCCACCCAGGTATCCTAAAGAATCAAACACGATTACGATCGGTGATTTATCATACAACTCATCTTCCCTAACTCTGCCTTTCGCCCAATATTGAATATGGAGATCGAGGGAATCTACCACCATGCCCACCAAATCCTGAGAGGTAAGTACAAACATCTCATTGAAAAGATTGGGATTGTTGCCGCCGCTCGCATCGCCACCGCTGCTGCCATCATTCAGTTTATTTAAAAGACTACCTACGCCTTTCTGTTTGTCCTCAATCAATAGAAGACTTTGCACAGAATAAAGTGGGGTGGTGTATCGCAAATAAAGAAAGCCAAGTGAAAAGGTGACAAACAGTGAGAGAATAAACCAATACCATTTGCTTAACACTGAGCCAAGCAAGCGTTTAAAGTCAATGCCAGAGTTTATCTGCCGTAACCTGTCCGATATCTGGTTATTTTCCATTAAGCCGCAGCGCCAAGGTTATTGATTGCTGAGCTGAATAATTCCGTACAGCGCAAGCAATGTTGACATAAGTGTTGTAATAGTGGGTAAATAAAATCTGAAGAAATCGTTGCCCTCCTGACGACGAATACGCGCAGGCTCTACATAAACAATGTCGTTTTGTTTGAGGTAGAAATAAGGGCTTGTAAACACTTCTTTACTGTTAAGATTTAAACGGGCAAATTCGCGCACGCCTTCGTTTTCTCTTACTATTAGTACATTATCTTTTCTTCCCGTAATGGGAATATCGCCTGCCCCCGCAATTGCATCAATCACACTTATTTTATGATTCGGAGCAATGATGGTACCTGCCCGCCCAACTTCGCCCAATACGGTAATGCGATAGTTTACGATTCTTATTTCAACCACAGGTTCCTTTACAATATTTCTCAGCTTATTTGCAATTGCATCTTTCGCTTGTCGGATTGTTAGTCCCCCCACTTTCATTTTTCCTAAAAACGGATAGTCAATATACCCTGATGGATCAACAAGATAGCCATTCGAGCTTGAGCTTCCGCCACCGAGTGTTGCTGTTGCAGCAAAGGGAGTTCCACCCCCATTGAAAATTGCTACAGTAGTATTGCCTTTGTCTTCTACAATAGAACTTGGTGAGGTAACATTGATGGAAAGTATATCGTCCGTTTGAATGATGGCTTCCTTAACTCTGTCTATTTTTTGTGTGGTTACAGTGGGGTCAACAGGGATATTGTTTTGAAAATAAATACTCTTCTTTGGGCCAGCACACGATGCTGCGAAAAAAATAATTCCGGCAGTTAGTGCTGTAAGTATCCGGCGCATGGTTGTGTGAGTTAATGATCTGGTTGAAAAAATCATGTTGTTGCGTGTTAAGCTACTTCGCTCAAACACCTGTAAAATCAGGCATTTCAGTGGATGCTCCGTCCCTATTTTATAGAACACTTAAATCTTTGCAAAATAAGTTGAAAAGCTGACAATATTCCGTTACAGCCTATGCGTGGCGATATTTATCAACAGCTTATCCACGCTCATATTTGCGCAGGTCTTCTATTTTTTTAGTGAACCTCTTTTGCAAAAGTGAAACAGTGAAGTGATATTTCGTACTAACGGATTGTTATTGACAACAGCAAAAGTATAGCACCGAAATGCTTGCAAATCTTAAAGTCAAAAAAAAGAGCGATCTCCCGACCGCTCTTTCTGTCAAATATTGTTTTTTTATTGCACCATTGCCCGCAAAATATTGTCCTCTACTTTCAATGGATATTTACTGCGAAGTTGCTCATTCCATTTTTTCTCAAGGTAATCCTGATATTCAGCCACCACATATCCACGCGCATCGTCTAAAGATTTTTGTTGAGTACTATTGTAGATCTGATTTGCTTTTACTACCAGAAACGAACCGTCTTCGTTTCTAAATGGTAGAGATAATTTTCCTTTTACCAATTTGTCTTTGGCTATTGATGGCATCCGGGAAAACTCGTAGCGGCCTTGTTGTACAGACAGCGCTTCTCCATCCTTGTTAAGCTCTTCCATAATTTTCTCATCGGCATCCGGTTTTTTAGCATTGAGTAGTTTCAAACCTTTGTTCAATGCAGTTTCATCTTTAAACCTATAGACCACACCTGTGAAGCCCGGTTCCCACTGATATTTTCCTTTAGTAGATTCAAAAAACGCTGCAAGTCCCGCGCTGTCTCTGCCCGCCTTACCCCAAACATTTTTATCCATCAATTCAAACAGCATTATACCGTCGCGATATTCCTGCATCAGATTGCGAAAATCATCGTTTTCCCGAACCAGTTTTTGCTCCTGAAAGTCATTAATGATTCTATCCGTATAAAGCTTGTAAATATCTCTTACTACAACTTGCTTTTGTCCCATGAGGCGACCACGGGTTAGGTTTTCCGCAAAGGAAATAAAGTCGTGTTGCGTGTAATTATTTCCTCCGAGCGTGAACAAGGTTTTGTTCAAATCTTTAAAATCAGAAGTTTTAAACGTGTTTGCATTTTCACCGGTATCAGGCACGGCAGCCATTCTTTTCACCACTTCTTCCAGTTGGGCAGGGTACTCTTTATATCCATTTGTTTGCTTTACTTTTTCAAAATAGAGTTCCCGTGCTATTTGAGCGCGGCTATCATTTTCTACTTGTCTCTTTATTTGCGAAAGCAGCGTATCGTAGGGTTGCAAAGGATTTTTTTGCACCAGTTTTATAATGTGGAAACCATATTCTGTTTGTATAGGTGCGGAAACATCGCCGGGTTTTTTTAAGGCAAAAGCTGCATCTTCAAATGCAGGTATCATACGTCCTACACCAAATGGTTCCATTACACCGCCATCGTTCACTGTAAATTTATCGTCTGAATATTTCGTCACAAGTTTTGAAAAGTCCACACCTTTCTTCAAATCATTTTGTATGCTGTCCACTCTTTTTCGTGCAGCTTCTACGCCTTCATCTCCGCGCGATTTTGGTGTAGAAACCAGAATTTGTGCCACTTGAACTTCCCCTCTTGCAGGTCGCTTTTCCAGCACTTTTACAATGTGATAGCCAAGCTGTGTGCGAAAAGGAGTTGAGACTTTGCCAATGTCAGTTGTGTACACTGCATTTTCAAAAGGGTAGAGCGTTTGTAATGATGTCATGAAGCCAATCTCTCCACCTCTTTCTTTTGAACCACGATCTTCAGAATATTGTGAAGCAAGTGCACCAAAGTCAGCTTTCTTTTTTGTGATTGCCGTGTAAATGCTGTCCATTCTTTTGAACAGTTTTAAAGTGTCTTCACCCCCCATATTGGCGGGAGCCATAAGCAGAATGTGCGCCACTTTGCGCTCTTCTTTCATTCGGTCGTAAGCTTCACGGTAAAGTCTGTTGGTTACTTGTGCATCAGTAAGGTAATTTTTGGCAAGTTGCTTTCTGTAATTATCCAGTTCCCGTTGAATGCTCGGAATAGTATCCATGTGCTGCAACTCGGCTTCCTTCACTTTCATACGAAATAGCGAATAGAGATCAAGATATTCACGCAATGCAGCTTCCGAAAAATCTGGCTTTTTGTTGAGTGCGTTCTTTTGATAATTTCTTAAAAACTCTTGTTTCGTAACGGGGTTAGAGCCATAAGTAAATAATGTTTGCCCCCATCCGGAAGTAATAACTAACCCGGATGCTGCAATAGTTAAAACCAGCTTACGCATGTTTCAGTATGTTTATGATTTTTGTTTGTTTCCGTTTTTATCCTTCTTCTCAAGCATGTTAATCACGTTTATCACATTGGTGTGATCCATTCTCTTGCCGCGAATAATTTTCTTGTCGTCGAGCAAATATAAAACAGGAGTGCTGTAAACATCGTACATAGAGCGGTAATTGCTTTTGTGCTCAGGGTCATAAACATGCGTCCACTCTGTAAGGTTGTGTTTGGTAATGAAGTCTTTCCAAAGTTTTTCATCACCTTCTGTTCTCACAGCATAGATTTTCACGCCACGGCTTTTCAATTGGGCCTTGTAAACAGAATCAATAGCAGGAATTTCTTTGGTGCAATGTCCGCAGGTGGGATCCCAAAACACCAGCAGCGTATATTTTGAATTTGTTTCAGACAGTGCATAATCTTTATTATCCAGTCCTTTCATTTTTATTTCTGCACCCACTCTGCCAATCAGGTTCGGGGCAATCTTAGCTGCGCGGTCATAATATTTTCCGAGTGCTTCATTGTCGAGCCAGTAAGCATCGCCTTTCATGAAATAATTTTCTACGAGGTAAACGAAGACGCGATCCATTCCCATGATTTTGCTTGTTTCTGCGTTGCGTGTAAGCCACCAAAGTGTGTATTTAAAAAGTTCCGGTTGGCCTTTTGCTTTTGCAAGAAGTTTATCACTTTCTTTAATCACACTATCCTCAAGCGGCACCACCACGCGGTTCATGTATTCTTCCAGTTTTTGATCGTAGATAGGTGTGTGAATTAAGCGGTCGTCCTGAAAATTAAAACCATCCCAATAGTGTGCTTTGTAGTAGTTGTAGGCAAACATTGTGTCTTTGGTTCCGTCGGGCAAACGGTGATCTCCTTCCGGTACTGTAGGCATGTGTAGCGCACCAAATATTGCAGCTAGTAAGGTTCCTTTATTTTTATCACGATAGTCGTTGCGGTAGTTCATTAACTCCTTCGACGCTGCTATCATTTTCTCCCGAACTTTTGCAGTATCTGCATTTGTTTTTGCATCGCTCATTTCCTTTTGGAAACCTTGTTGCCTTTCAGAAAATCCTTTCAGGAATTTCACATAATTCTGAAAGTGTTCGTTCTCTTTTGAGTTTTTGAAAGTGACACCATCAGGTAGCTTTGATACGTCGGCAGTAATACTCATTTCATCACCGTTGTTCAACAAAAACTCCATGTAGGTTTTCTTGTCCGATAAAAGCAGAATGTAAATACCGCCAAGTGCTTTTTCACTTCTCTGCAATACTGCCACACCTTTTTTATCAATCCTCGCAGAGTCCACTTTATAAATGGTGGGCAAAGCCTTTCCGTAATAGTGCGCCAGATAAACAATGGAATCGTTAGTGCCGGTTAGCTTGATCTGAATGCGATAGCCATCCTTTGCAAACGATTGCTGCGCGATGCCTGCAAATAATAACAGAGCAAAGAGTTTAATTACTTTCATAAATATCGGTAGTGTGTTTTTCCGTAATAGAGACGGCAATAGCGTCTTATATGTTGGGATTTGTAAAATTAGCAGATATAGACAGTTATCCTAAGACAGACTGTGGATTTTTGCGGTCATTTAACATAGTAGATAACTCTCTGTTAGGTCTTTGAATTTAATCAACGGTTCACGCCTTCTCTGCATAGACAATTAGATACTTCCAAAGTTCTTTTTTAGCTGTGATGTATTGGAGTTTTGCGGTCTCCACATTTTTCCTTCCATACTCGCTTGTCTTTCGGTTGAAAAAATTGTACAGTTTTGAAGGAACCACCCCCAGCAAATAAGCGCGGTAAAGTTTTTTGATAGAAGGCATTACTGCTTGCGTAGCATCTTCAATGCGAACATTTCCAAAGCCTTCTTCTTTTAATTTTTTTTCAAACTCCTCTCTCGTTGCATAGTCTGTCACTGCCCATCCGTTTGCCCAATCTTTTATTTGTTGTGCATCCTTTCCAACAAGACTTTTTTTCTTGAAAAAGTCAGCAACAATCAAACGTCCGCCTGGTTTTAAAACTCTGAAAGCTTCCCGAAGAAAATCAGATTTGTCTTCTGCATGGCAAACAGTTTCCATTGCCCACACAACCGAAAAGTTTTCTTGCGGGTATCCTGTATTTGTGTAATCCTTTACTTCAAAGTTTGCAAGATGGTCAAGTTGCTCCTTGCGTGCATACTCAGACGCTTGCTTTGCTTGTTTTTCACTAAGCGTAATGCCTGTAGCCTTACAACCAATATTTTTTGCTAACCACACAGTAGAACCTCCTACGCCGCAGCCCGCATCAAGCACTACATCGTTGGGAGTAATGGATGCTCGTTCGGAAAGTATTTTATTTGAATTGACTAAAGCCTCGTGCAGGTTTTTTGTTGTTGCATCCCAGTAGCCGTAATGAAGCGCCTTGCTTTGATTTAGGTTCCAAAACAAACGGTAGTGTACTTCGCTGAGATCGTAATACTTGGCAATCTCTTTTTTGCTATAGCTTCGTTGACTAAGATTCGACATTAATTATGCGTTAGTGCATTCAAAGCAATCCAGGTAAATAATCCAACGCCGGTTTTTAAAGATTCCTCATCAATATCGAAGTGTGCATTGTGAACCGGAGCGGTAAATTGCTCATTGTTTCTGTTGGTTCCAATTCTGAAAAAACAACCCGGCACATGATGGGTATAGAAACTAAAATCTTCGGCAGCCAAGCGCATGTCAAGCGTATGCACATTTTGTATTCCGATGTATTCGCGCGCCCAGGTTTCTGCTTGCAGCGTTAGGTGTGGATCATTGAAAAGAGAAGGATAGCCAACCGGAATTTCGACTGTTGCTTTTGCTCCATAAGATTCGCAAAGTTGCTCCGTAATTTCTTTTACCCATTTATGCGCTTCGTACCGCCATTTTTCATCCATCGTGCGAAATGTGCCCAGTATTTCTACTTTGTCGGGAATGACGTTCGTGGCAAAACCACCTGCAATTTTTCCAAAAGTCAATACAGAAGGAATTAAAGGATTTGATTTTCGGGAAATGATTTGTTGCAAAGCTGTGATTACCTGTGCTGCAATAGCGATGGGGTCTATGGTTTGATGTGGCATCGCCGCATGGCCGCCTTTGCCTTCTATAGTAATGTAAATTTCATCAGCGCTTGCCATGTATTGCCCCGCGCGGAAACCCGCCGTGCCGAAGGGTAAATGCGGATAAACATGGAGTGCAAAAATTGCTTCTGGTTTCGGATTTTCAAGTACGCCCGCTTTTATCATAAGGCTTGCACCGCCGGGATGCTTTTCTTCTCCCGGTTGAAAAATCAATTTGATTGTTCCTTCAAATTCGTCTTTAAGTTCGTTTAAGATTTTTGCAGTTCCTAAAAGGCAAGTTGAATGAACATCATGTCCGCAGGCATGCATCACACCTTCGTTCTGCGATTTGTAAGAAACTTCATTCATTTCTTTTATCGGCAACGCATCCATATCTGCGCGAAGGGCAATACATTTTTTGTCAGGATTTTTACCTTTTATCAACGCAACTATGCCTGTATCTGCTACGCCGTTTTTATGTGCTACACCAAATTCGGTGAGCTTTGCAGAGATGAATTTAGCAGTCTCATGTTCCTGAAATGAAAGTTCAGGGTGAGCATGAATGTGATGACGAATAGATTGAATCTCCGGAAAATATTGCTCAGTTTTCTGCCTTATAATATTGATGGTCATCCTTAAAGGTATTGATAACAATGATATCGGGCACTACCATAACCGGTGAGTAGTTTGCGCTTATCTGCTGAACAAATTTTTGTGCATCGCCCCGTGAACGAAAGTTCCCCACTTTTACACGAAACTGTGGTTGAATATAAGACATGTAGGTAGGCACATTAGGGTGGCGGCGCATAAAATCAACTTTGGTGGAAATTGCTTTGTTGCGGTCGTTTCCATTATAAATCTGCACCCTAAATCCTCTCCCAGAACGAATGACCCCTGATCTTCCTGATGAATTAGTTCCGTAGCTTTTTGGTTTCATAAAAGCAGTAACCATTGCCAACCGTGGATCTGCGTGAATGATTACACCGCTTGAATCGGAAGCTTCTTCCTGAGCCATTACCATATTACCCGTAAGGCAAACCACCACAATTACAAATATGCTTACAAGTATTTTCATTGAACGATAAAGCTAAACTGTTTTGCTTTCCTCTAATATCTTAATGCCTGCGGAGCATCCCAGACGAGTGGCTCCACTTTCTATAAGTTCTTTGGCAAACGCATAATTGCGAATACCTCCGGAAGCTTTGATGAATATGCTGCTGGGAAGATGTTGTCGCATCAACTGCACTGCATGAATTGTAGCACCAGTTTCCGCATAACCTGTAGAGGTTTTTAGGAAATCAATTTTATGTGATCGTGCCAATGCACAACAACTGATCAGTTCTGCGTCCGTTAAAAGCCCGCTTTCAACTATAAGTTTTATGACTTTCCCCGACGCATGAATAGTAGTTGCGCAACGCTCTATTTCATTTTCTAAAAAGTTCCAGTCACCGTTTTTTACAGCAGTTAAGTTAATGACCATATCCAGTTCATCAGCTCCATCTGCAAGCGCTTCTTTTATTTCTTCGAGCTTTGCACGTGTGCTGCTATATCCAAAAGGAAAGCCACTCACCGTAGCAATTTTTACCGCTGTATCCTGCAATTGTATTTTCGCAAGCCTTACGTAATTCGGGGGCACACACACAGCCGCAAATCCATAAATAACGGCTTCTTTGCACAGCGTAATTATCTGATCTTCTGTAGCAGTAGGTTTTAGTACGGTGTGGTCTATGTAAGAAGCGATGTTCATTTCTTAATCTGCTTTTGCTATCGGCGGTTCAGCGTCTATGTTTTTAATTATCTCTTGGGCAAACTCACTTGTTTTAAGCAAAGTTGCATCGTGCATCAGGTTGTAAAAATCTATGGTAACACGCTTGCGCATGATCGTTTTTTTCAAGCCTTCTAAAATACAATTTGCGGCTTCCTGCCATCCCATATATTCCAGCATCATCACGCCACTTAGCAACAATGATGAAGGATTCATTGTGTCGGTATTTGCAAATTTTGGCGCTGTGCCATGCGTTGCTTCAAACACTGCATAGCCGGTCATGTAATTTATATTGGCACCGGGAGCTATGCCAATACCGCCAACTGCGGCTGCCAGCGCATCAGAAATATAGTCTCCGTTTAGGTTCAATGTGGCAACTACTGAATAGTCTTTTGGTGCAAGCAAAATTTGCTGAAGAAAATTATCTGCTATCACATCTTTTATAATGATTTTTCCTCCCGCCTGCGCCTGCTTCATTTCACTATTCGCAGCATCCTCGCCTTGTGCTTTTTTGGTTTTTTCCCATTGTCCCCATGTGTAGGTAACATCGCCAAACTCACGCTCTGCAAGTTCGTAGCCCCAATTTTTAAAGCCGCCTTCTGTAAACTTCATAATGTTTCCTTTATGAACGAGGGCAACTGATGAGCGGCGATTTTCTACCGCATATTTAATGGCAGCACGTACTAATCTTTCAGATCCTTCCTTCGATACAGGTTTGATTCCAAATGAAGAAGTTTCAGGAAAACGAACCTTATCGGCACCGCCAATTTCTTTCAGAAATTCAAACAATTTTTTCGCCTTAGGATCATCGTAATTGAATTCGATGCCGGCATAAATATCTTCGGTATTTTCCCTGAAAATAACCATGTTCACATCTTCGGGATGCTTAACAGGAGAAGGCACGCCATGAAACCACTGCACCGGACGAAGACATACATAGAGATCAAGCGTTTGACGGAGCGCAACATTAAGTGAGCGAATGCCACCTCCCACCGGAGTAGTCAAAGGTCCTTTTATAGAAACAATGTATTCGATTGCTTTTTCCAGCGTTTCTTTAGGAAGCCATTCGCCGGTTTGGTTGAATGCTTTTTCACCCGCCAGCATTTCTATCCACTCTATTTTTCGCTTGCCATTGTAGCATTTTTGAATTGCAGCGTCTAACACCATTTTGGAAGCCCGCCACACATCCGGCCCAATGCCGTCGCCTTCAATGAAAGGAATGATAGGGTAATCAGGAACATTGAGCCTGCCATCGGAACCCATAGTTATCTTCTGCGGTGTCATATTTACAAGAAAGGTTTGAAATGCGCGCGAAGCTACAAAAAATGCTAAAGCATGAAATCGCCTTAAGAAACTATTGTCAAAAGCAAATTTGATACAGGTGAAGATCTAATTGTTAGCAAAAGCATCTTTATCATCTTCAGGCAGGCGTACCAGTGAACGCACACCACCACTTTCAGTTGCATACCAGTGGGCTGCTCTTCCTACAGGATTGTGATTGATGACCCATACAGGTGTTCCCTTCGTTTTTCCCTGTGATCCATCCGCCCAATGATAATTCCAAATAGCGTCTGCCATCGAAACCCGCACACAGCCATGCGACGCAGGTGATGAAATTGGAAGGGCATATTGGTGAACATGAATTCCTTCTTTCGGTTCGAAGTTGAACATATACCGCATTTCCCAAACTTCGCCGGGAGGCGCAGCAGAACTTTCACGGTATTCGGCTTTCCACGTAAAGTTGAATTTACCGTTTGGCGTGAGATTGTTGGTAGTGCCTGTTGATACAAGTCCCCATCTTACAAGTTGTCCGTTTTCATAGGCACCAAAAGTTTGGGTGTATTTATCAATGATGAAAAGTTTGGGAAAGTCTGCCGCTGCTGCATAATGGAAAGGGTAGGGAGAATACGCTTTATAATCATCAGGGAAAGCAGAAGGAATGACAAGTTTTCTGCCGGTTTTTAATTTGTCGCCCGTAACCCGGTTTGCCAGTTCCACTATTTCTCTTCTCAAACCTTGCTGCCCGCCTGGCAATGAGTCGAGATGGTTCAGGAGTTGTGTCCATGGTCCTTTCTTACTTGCTGTCGCAACTTTTTTATAATCGTACACATGCCACACCACCTTTTGAATGTGATCAACCGAAGCTGATTGTGCATCTGAAAGCGAAGCTGTTTTTTCCTGATCTACATATCCTTGCGCCTTTACCCCAATTGCTGCAACTGTTAGCGCCATGCTTAATAAAATCTGTCTCATAAGTTTCCGTTCTAAACCACTCATACATTCTGTCGCCATTTCCAATTAAGGTTGACAGTATAAACGGAAAAAGAAAAAGCATACCTAAAACATGTTTGAGTTTGAATTTCCATAGATTTTTAACAAACTGAAAGCGGTGGGAAACTTAGTAGAATTCAGCAACTATCTCCACAGCATCGCTTATTGCAATGGAGCCAGGATTACAACCCTGCTTTCCTTCTGGAAGGGTCATTTTTAGATTTTTGAAGTAAGTTTTCCAGACAGGATATGTTTTTCCGGTAGCAGGATCCATGAAAGTCATGGGATAAAGATTGAAGAATGGTCGGTCTTCGTTTGCATGTAGATAGGCATCGTATATTAGTTCACTACAATAATATTTTCCATTGTTGTAAAGGAAGGCATCATCATAAGGTTTTCCTCGTTGCTGCAATGCAAACCCAAGTGCACGAGCATTGAGCCGCTGATGAGCTTTTTTAAGTCGTCCTACCACTACTTTAGGATTACCGGTAGTATCGCGTTGGCGGTTTAGGAAATTTTGAATAGAAGTTAGATGAACGTCTTTATCTATTGCCTCAATAACATAAATAGAATCTCTGGCTACATAGACCAAACCCACGTGAGAAAAATGCTTTTGGCCCAAAGCGGGTGTCACTGCTTCAATGGCATCACAAAGTGCTCCGCAATCCAAATCCTGAAATACAAGGTCGCCTGATTGGTATTTGAAATCTCTCCAAAGCTGTGCTGAAGAACAGGTGCTCCACAGTAAAATCACGACAGTCAAAAAGTGCTTCATTTCGCCGACAAAGTAAATTAATCTTCCACAACCACCGGCAACGTAGCATGTCTCTAACTTCTTTCAAGTCAGTTACGTCTTTACCAAAGCCCTTAAACCCATAGAAAAAAATTTCCCTCGATTGCTTGATAAGTAAACAATTACTACTATTTTGAGTGATTAAAAAAAACTTAGAGCGATGAATAAAATCTTTACGTTTCGCTATTTCGGGTGGGTTTTGACCGGAATATTTCTTTGTGTATTTCAGGCAGCAAAAGCTGTGTACACCCCAGTGACGCTTACCGGTTTTAAAGCCGATGTGATTGCAAACGGCATAGGGCTCCCAACAACAAGTACGACCCTTGCTTTCGATTCTGCTTCAGCTACGCTTAACTACGTGCTGATTGCTCAAAACTATCAGCAAACAGCGGCAAGTCCACTGCCGACCGCGCCCTATTATTTACCTACTACAGGCACACTCAGTAGTGCCACTACAACTGGATTAAATTATCAACTCGCTTCTTATAGCGGTTTGAATTCTTTGCGATTGGCGGGAACTGCTTCTCCGGCAAATACAGGGATTCTTACTTTCCCTTTGCCCAATACACTAATTGGCGATGTGTATATTTTAGGATCTACCGGGAGCGGAACTGCTACGGTATCAGCAATTATTACTTTCACGGACAACACAACACAATCTGCCACTTCTACCTTTGTTTTCAACGATTGGTTTACGACAACACCTACTCCTGCGGTTTCTGGTTTTAGCAGAGCGCTGCGTGGCACGGGTGCAATAGATGCAAATGCAGGCCCGAATGGCAATCCCCGTTTCTTCGAATGGAAAATTCCGTTGCTGTTTTCAAATTATACTAAGACTATTAAGAGTGTAACTATAACAAGAACCACAGGATCGGCAACAACAAGTGTACTGAACATTATGGCTATTACTGTGGATCACCAACCTTGTTTACCAATAAGTGGTACGCCTACTATGACGGGCGCTAATTTCACCTGGAATGCCAATACCGGTTCAACAGGTTATGAATGGGCGGTAACTACCACAGCCACACCGCCTTCATCGGGTACAAATACTGCAACGACAAATAGCGCAGGTGCCACGGGACTTAATAATGGAACCACTTATTGGTTTCATGTAAGAAACAAATGTTCGGGTACATCCTTTTCAATATGGAATTCGATTCAGTTTCAAACCCTGGCATGCCCAATTGTTCCGGCAGCAAATATTAATATAACAGCTACCACCACGGTTTCTGCCAATTTATCGTGGACAGCGGTATCCGGTTCCGGTGGGTATGATGTAGGGCATAATACCTCATCTACCGTACCGCCCACTTCATTCACTACACAAACTTCCACCACCTACTCTGCAACCGGGTTATTGCCAGGCACAACTTACTATCTCTGGGTGCGTAATAAATGTGCATCGCCTTCTAATTCTGTTTGGATTGCTAAGAGTTTTACAACTTCTCCTTGTCCATCTGCGGGTACGCCGACCATAACCAATAATGTTCCCGGCAGTGTAAGTTTTACATGGACAGGTACAACTACTCCTGGTGTAGCAAACTATCAATGGGCTGTGACTCCGACCTCAGCATTACCTACATCCTGGAATTCTACCAGCGGTTTTACTGCTACCATGAACGGGCTGATTGCAGGCTCTAATTATTTTATACATGTCCGGTCTAATTGTACAAATACTCAATCTGCCTATACCGCTCTACCATTTGTCAATCCCTTTCCGCCATGTGCACAGCCCGGTACGCTTTCTATCTCCGCTGTAAATATGCACGGAGCAGACATCAAGTGGACTTCATCTGCTAATGTGGTGAATGGCTACCAATATGCACTTACCACAAGTGCTACACCTCCTACCACAGGACTTATACTTACGTCTGACACCAACTTTTCGGCTATTAATCTTGTGGGTGGACAGAAATATTATTTCTATGTGCGCACACACTGCGGAGCAAACCTGGCCACTCCGCCGGTTTCGAATCTCAGTGCCTGGAAAATTGATTCTTTTACAACACCCTTGACCTGCTTATCTTCTTCCAACGCCACTATTACAAATGTCACTTCCAACAGTGCAGATATTGTTTGGACGAAATACCCCGGCATTTATGGGTATGAGTATGTGATGAACTCAAGTGCAACTCCGCCACCGGCAAATTTTGCAGGAGTAGCAATAAACTTCAACACGCTAGCACCAGTCAATCTACAGAGCGGTACTAACTACTATTTCCATTTGCGTATAAGATGCGATACATTCAATTACTCTCCGTGGACAAGCACACCGTTCAGTACACAAAGCATTTGCAGCAGTACGCCTTCAGCACCTACACTTATTGGCATTACCCCAACCACAGCACATTTTAGCTGGACAGGTGTAGCAGGAGCGCTGCAATACCAATACTGTGTAACTCCTACCAATGTTCCTGATCCCAATAGCAATACCTACACTTCACAAACCAATGCGAAGGCTTTGTTGTTGAACCCAAACAGTCCATACTATTTTCATGTAAGAGCTTATTGTAGTCCCAATGATCTTTCTAATTGGGAAAGTGTTCCATTCTCTACTGTTTCAGTTTCTGTCAATTACATAAGTGCGGGTAATGGTTTTGATGTAATTGCTTATCCAAATCCTGTAAAAGATGTTTTGCGGATAGAGATAAGCGGCGAGATGAAAGGAAAGGGTAGAGCAATACTTTATGATCTTTCAGGTAAAATGCTAAGACAAATGGAACTTAAAGATGCAACCGGCGAATTGAACATGAGCGACCTTGCGCAAGGCATGTACTTACTGAAATACAGAGACGATGAAATTGCTGCAACAATGAGAGTGCAGAAACTGTAAGAACTACGACTTTTTGAAAATGTGAAACCGTCCCAGAAAAGGGGCGGTTTTCTTATTAATTTTTAATGCGGAAATTAATTACTGTGTTTTTTTTGGTATTCTTAAGAAATTACTAACTTGAGAAAACTTTAGAAACAGTTTTTCTCAGCTGCAACAATTTTTTTATGAAAGTGTTTTTGTTGACCATCATGTTTTTTTTATCAGTGCCTTTGTGTGCAGAAGCCCAAATGGCTATAACCGTAAATAACACTATTTCTTGTGATGTAAATGCACTTGTAATATCATATGATGGCTTGTGTAATTCTATAACGAATTTTGGATGGGTCAATATTCCTGGCAACCAGTCCACAGATTTTGGAGAACCAAATGTTAGCGTGATAGAATTTACTATTGACATTGTGGTAGATCCTTCGGGAACCCCAATAGTATTTCCAACTATGTCTACCAGTGGAGGCTGTGGAGGTATTCCTGCGCATAGCGATCCCACAGCTTGTGCCGGTGGGAACGTTAACGCAAGTGTAGGGGCATTAGCACCCTCTTGGTTTGAATTGCTCATAACGCCTTAATTACATGCTTTATAATCAAAATGGAAGATTTAAATGCAAATTAAACACAATGCCATGAAGCTATTTGTACATCATTTATTATTGGTAACTTTATTATTCACAGTTTTTACTGGTTGGTCACAAACTACCGTAACGACTGGTTCTCCTGCATCACCAACAGCAGGAAGCGGTAATACCTGGCTTACTTTTGCAATTGCTAATAATAACAGCTTTGGTATTAATGTTACCGACATTGAGATGTTTAGATCCAGTACGAGTAATGGAAACATATTTACTTTATACTACAGTTCAACCTCGTTAAGTGGAACACCAACTTTTCCCTCTGCCGTATGGACAAGCATAACATCAACTACGTTATCTGCTATTACAACCACTGCAATTCACCCGACGTTTACAGGCATGAATTTTACTATCCCTGCAAATACTACTTATAGATTTTTGGTACATAGTAGTGGAACTTCCTTTAACTATGGGGGTTCAGGGAGTACTCCCAACTCCTTTACAAACGGAGGGGTAACAATAGGCACTGGAAGTTATCAGGTAAACTCTCAGAATGTAGGCTACTGGGGAACTACAACGCCACGGTTTTGGGGTGGCTCTGTTACGTTTGTACCAGCAGCCCCACCTTGTGCTGCCCCCACAGGAGCGACGGTTTCTGGTATTACCATGACAAGTGCAAACTTTAACTGGAATGCTGTTACCGGTTCTCAGGGTTATGAATATCAAATTACCACATCAAGTACACCCCCTACAACTGCGGGTACACCCACTACTGCTACCTCCTATAATGCTCCCACACTTAATGTTGGAACTAACTATTGGTTTTGGGTGAGCAATAAATGTTCAACAGCAGTTTTTTCTAATTGGGCTATGGTGGCATTCAGCACATCAGCCTGTCCTGTTGCAGGCACACCTTTGATCACTAATAATGTACCTGGCAGTGTTACGTTCACATGGCCGGGAACCAGTGCTTCCGGCGTGTTGAATTATCGCTGGGCAGTAACACCCACGGCAGCAATTCTTCCTTTCAATTCACCTCTATGGACTACTACAAGTTCTTTAACAGCAACAGATAATGCGCTAACTGCAGGGTCATTCTATTACATTCACGTGGCCTCCAATTGTGGCACTAATCAGTCTGTTTACAGTCCGCTACAATTTCAAAATCCGTTTACTCCCTGCGCACAGCCGAGTACAATTTCTATTACAGGCGTAAATATGCACGGCGCGGATATTAAATGGACATCATCTCCAAATGTGGTTAACGGATATCAATATGCGCTTACTACCAGTGCTACACCACCTACCACAGGAATTATGCTCACCACGGATACAAATTTCGCAGCAACCAATCTTGTAGGCGGCCAGACATATTATTTCTATGTTCGCACACACTGCGGTACCAACAATGCAGTTCCTCCGGTTTCTAATATTGGTGTCTGGAAGATTGATTCTTTTACCACACCACTCATTTGTGGGGCTGCCAGCGGTGCCACCATCACCAATGTCACTTCCAAAAGTGCAGATATTGTTTGGACAAAATACCCCGGCATTTATGGATACGAATATGTGATCAATTCAAATGCTACTCCGCCACCCGCAAGTTTCAGTGGTGCGGCTATTACATTTAATAACCTTGCAGCAGGAAATCTATTTAGTGGTACCAACTACTATTTCCATTTGCGTATAAGATGCGATACGTTTAATTATTCTCCGTGGTCGAGCACACCGTTCAATACACAGAATATTTGCAGCAGTACCCCTTCCGCACCTACACTTATTGGAATCACTCCAACCACAGCACATTTTAGTTGGACAGGTGTGCCGGGAGCGCTGCAATATCAATACAGTGTAACGCCTACCAATGTTCCTGATCCCAACAGCAATACCTACACTTCACAAACCAATGCGAAGGCTTTGTTGTTGAACCCAAACAGTCCATATTACTTTCATGTAAGAGCATATTGCAGTCCCAATGACCTTTCTAATTGGGAAAGCGTTCCTTTTTCCACAGTGTCTGTTTC
>CALMWT010000038.1 GCA_937870855.1 uncultured Taibaiella sp. | reverse complement strand
AGCATCCAACGGAGAAAGTCTTTTTCAAAAGCTATAAACGGATTCTCTTCCAGCCTTGCAAGGTTCTCAGCCTCCATTTGAAAACGGGAAGCGTGCATCCAGTGCGACAAACGTTCGGAGCCTGCACTCGCTGCCGTGTTAGCAAGGCCGCTACCTACAGCCATAAAAGCGTATTTCATAGCCTGAATGGAACAACAACACGCTCCAGAGGCAGATATAAGCTCTACCGGATGTATGGCTAATTCGCCATGAACCATTGCGGCATGAGATGGTAATAATTGGTCGGGCGAAGTAGTGCCGGTGGTAATTATTTCAAGTTGGGAAATAGGAATTTTCTCATCGAAAAGAGAGCGAATAGCCGCAGCAGCAAGCTGTGCATTATTGTGAGTTTTCTTGCCATCGCGCAAAGCATAGTAGCGAGATTTTATACCATTGTTGCGCAATACTATTGCACGCGCTTTAGATGGTTTTCCGTTCACCATTCCCAGCACAGCCTCCATTTCGTCGTTCGCCACCGCTTTGTTGGGTAAATATTTCGAAAGACGATTAATATAAACGGGTCTCACTATCTATCTTGAAATTTGGCTTGCAAAGATAATTATAAACAGTTGGTTTTCTAATCTATAGCATAGATTCTAACACCGTAAGAAATTTAGGCAATCCGGAACTTGTATGTGAAAAGGAGGATTATAGTTTAAAACACATTTGTGTGCCACCCGCGAAACCTGCCAGGTTCGGCTTTGCCCAACTGCCAGGTTACTTCTTAGTTCGGGCGTAGCATACAATTGTTTACTACAAAGTCACTGATAGGTTAAGTTTTCCACCAAGTCCTTTTTCAATAATCTTTTGCAAAGTGGAAATGCGAACCTCCTTTACATCGTTTTCAATCTTGGAAATGTAGGCTTTGTTAGTGCCGCAGCGTTCGGCAAGTTGTTCTTGTGTCAAACCTTTTTTAAGTCTTGCTTCATGCAATAATGCGCCAAGCTTAAAAGTTTCAAATCCTTTTTCCAGTTTGTCGCGCTTGGGCGTACCACGTTTACCATAATGTTGTTCCTTGAACTCCTCAAGCGTTTTTATTTTTGGCTTTGTCGGCATAGTATTGTTCTTTTAGTTTTTCTGCTTTTTCGAGATCACCACTTGGTGTTTTTTGCTTTTTCTTTTGGAAGCCATTTAGCAGTACAACAAGTTTGCCGTCATCAAAGAAGCAAAATATGCGGAAGATGTCTGAACCTTGCTTAACGCGGATTTCATATAGTCCGTCTGTGCCTTCCAAATGTTTCAAGTATGTTTCAGGTACAATGTCTATCTGCTCAATAAGAATTATAAGAGAAATTTTAACCTGTGGTTTGTGTTTTTTTATTAACTATCGTAAAGGATAAGCGATGTGGATGTGGTCGAAAGCTACGATCAAACGGAGGGGGCTTTAGTCGACACTTGCTGTATCTTGTCCATTTGGTTTTGGATTGATTGTGTGAATTATTATTCGTCTCACAATAAGGTTGTTGAAGTCTATCATATTTTTGCGAAGTTTTGAAGTTAGTTGTAGGCGAAAGTTTTAGGCATACAATGAGCAAACCGTCTTGCTTCCCAGAACCAATCTTAAAAGAAATACTTCCCCTCCTCTACCAACTTCTTCGCAATTTTTCTTCTCGCTTCTTTGGTATTAAAGCTGGCTGTTTTGGTGAATCGTTTTAATCCCATCAGCATCATGCGTTGCTCATCGCCTTCGGCAAATGCATTGATGGCATTTTTGCCTGCATGATTGATGCGGTCGGCTGCATCGTTGATAAACGTTTTTGTAGCATCTATGGCAAGTGAAGTATTTGCATGATCGCTTTGCTGCATTTTTATGGTGCGTAGCAGTATAGTTTCTGCCTGAAAAGTATCGTTAAGCATATCGGCGAGGTACATCAGCACTTCCTGCTCCTGTTCTATTTTCATCATCAGTTTTTGCACCGCAGCGCCTGCTATCATCAGTATTGCTTTTTTGAAATTAGCAACTGCTTTTATATCTGCTGCAAACAATCCTTCTTCTTCATCGAAGCTGGGAATACTCATCAGTTCTTTACTCACCGCCATTGCCGGAACCATCAAATTAATGCGTCCTTTCATTGCACGTTTCAGGTACATATCAAGCGTCAGCAGACGATTGATTTCATTTGTTCCTTCAAAAATTCTGTTGATGCGGCTGTCGCGATACGCGCGGGAAATATTGTAATCGTCCATGTAGCCGTTGCCTCCATGTATCTGCACGCCTTCATCTACCACATAGTCAAGACATTCAGAGCCAATCACTTTTAGCATCGCACATTCTATTGCAAATTCTTCAGCCGCGCCCAGCAAAGTTTCGCTGCCCGGCTTTCCTTCTGCATGAAGCGCTTTCTCTTTTTCATCAATCCATGCAGATGTTCGGTACAATACACTTTCTGTTGCAAAAATGCGAATTGCCATTTCTGCAAGCTTGTGTTGCACGGCACCAAAATTGGCGATGCTTGTTTTAAACTGTTCCCTGTTTTTAGCATAGTTGATTGTAGTTGCCAACGCACGTTTTGCACCACCTAGTGCAGCCGCACAAAGTTTCAACCTGCCGATGTTCAGAATGTTGAACGCAATGATATGCCCGCGACCGATTTCTCCAAGCAGATTTTCTACTGGTATTTTACAATCTTCAAAAAACACTTGTCTTGTGCTGGAACCTTTAATGCCCATCTTGTGTTCTTCCTCACCAAGACTTAAACCTGGCGCTCCTTTCTCAACAATAAACGCGGTGAATTTATCACCATCCAATTTTGCGAACACAGTAAATACGTCTGCAAAGCCTGCGTTGGTGATCCATATTTTTTGTCCGTTGAGAATGTAATGTTTTCCGTCTTCACTTAACCGTGCAGTTGTTTTTGCAGCAAGCGCATCAGAACCAGAACCCGGTTCTGTGAGTGCATACGCGGCTTTCATTTCGCCAGAGGCAAGTTTTGGAATAAACTTTTGCTTTTGTTCTTCGGTGCCGAAATATAAAATAGGAAGCGAGCCGATGCCGTTATGCGCAGCCATTGCCACCGCAAAAGAATGACCGCCGCCAAGTCTTTCATTGATAAGCGTTGCGGTAACAAAATCCTTTCCGAGGCCGCCATATTGTT
>CALMWT010000037.1 GCA_937870855.1 uncultured Taibaiella sp. | reverse complement strand
AATGCGGTGTATAAAGATCCCGGTTCAGGATGGCCGTGGAGTGATGCAGCGTTTATGAAGGTGATGATTAATGGCATAGATATTCAGCGATTGGGATGCTGGCCATGGGAAGGTACTTTACAGATAAACGTCTTTGATTCACTCACCAATGCTCCCTGGAAAAACGATTCGTTGAATGGTACGTCAGGCGCTTACCCTGTCTGTTTGAACACAAGAAATTATTACACTTTTGAATTTCCCATCAATACCCCGCAAGGACGTGCAAATGCTGCACATTTTCTTGATAGCATTCCGAATGGAAATTTTGTGCTGGTAAGAAATATCATTAACCTCGGCAAGTACGACACGGCTTTTGTAGATGAATGGAAAACCGATCCCGGACAATCGTTGTATCAGGAAATGCAGCAGATGGGATTTAGTCTGATTGATTCTTTCAACCAAATAAGACCTTTTATTTTCTTTACGAAGAAAGGAGACGCTAACTCTGTGCAACAATTTTTTGGGCAGACAATGCAGGACACGATCAATAAAACTTTCTTACTTGAAACTTTGAAGCCAAGTGGCAATATGAATAGCCTGGTAATAGGACCGGCAAAAGAATGGCAACAGTTGAAATGGACTTATTTTTCAAACGCAAATCCTGAAAATGATAAACCTTACGTAAGTATTTACGGCATTAATCAAAGCCACTTGAGCACTTTGTTGTATCAGGGTTTTGCAAAAGATACAAGCCTGTCGTTCATCAATGCTTCCCAATATCCAAACATCAAAATGATTTGGACAAGCTACGACTCCATCAATTTGACCAGCCCACAACTCAACTATTGGCGTGTGTTGTATGCGCCTGTGCCGGAAGCCGCGCTAAACCCCGCCGCGCATTTTGTTTTTAAAGACAGCATTCAGGCAGGAGAATTATTAAACTTTTCCGTTGCTATTGAGAATCTTACTGAGGTGCCAATGGATAGTATGCTGGTACGATACAAACTAATTGATGCAAGCAGTAACACGCATGTGCTCTCAAATCGTCGTTACAGAAATTTGCCCGGCAACGATACACTACATGCTTCCTTCGCTTTCGACCCGAAAGCATATAAGGGAAGCAATGTGTTTTTTATTGAAGCAAATCCTGATAACGACCAACCAGAACAATATCATCCTAACAATCTCGGATACCTGCAACTGAAAGTAGAAGCAGATGAACGCAATCCTTTGATAGACGTAACATTCGATGGTGTACACATTCTTGACCGAGATATTGTTTCTTCCAAACCTTTCATCAAAATCCTGTTGAGAGATGAGAACAAATACATGAAACTCGACGATACCAGTCTTTTAAAACTCCGCATTCGTCACCCGTCTGATGTGGGTACTACCAGAGTAGTTCCGTTAGATGGAACCATTGCAAGATTTATTCCTGCACAGCCCGGCGATAAAAATAATCAGGCTGTGATAGAATATCGTCCCACACTTCCAGAGCAGGGTATTTATGAACTTTTCGTGAACGGTACAGATAAAAGTGGTAACGAGGCTGGGGCATCAGATTATCAGATTTCCTTTGAAGTAATACTGAAATCCACTATTACCAATGTACTCAACTACCCCAATCCTTTCTCTACCTCAACAGCATTTTTATTTACGCTTACCGGTTCTCAACTTCCTTCCCAGTTCAAAATTCAGATTATGACGGTAACAGGAAAAGTAGTGAGGGAAATTACCAAACACGAACTCGGACCGATTCATATTGGCAGAAATATCACCGAATATAAATGGGATGGAAAAGACCAGTATGGGCAATTGCTTGGAAATGGAGTTTATCTCTACAGGGTTGTTACTTCAATAAATGGCAATGGCATAGAACATAGGGAAGACATGGATCTCGATAACAGTACCAATCACGTTGATAAATTTTTCAAGAATGGTTATGGAAAGATGTACATAATGAGATAGTTCGGTTTCATAAACGAACGAGCCGCCGCGAGCGGCTTTTTTCATTGGTTTTGTTTTTCAGGAATTGTTACTATCTTTCGCTATCGTCACTAAAAAATAGAAGAGCCTTGAAAAGGATTTTACTCTCCCTGCTGATAATGCTTCCGATGTTTGTACAAGCACAAAGGCACCATGAAATAGGGTTGTTTGCCGGTGTTAGCAACTATTATGGAGATTTGCAAAGCAAGTGGTTTCCCAGCTATGGATATAAGCCGAACGCCGGTATAATCTATAAGTATTTTATGCACCCGCGGGTAGGTATTCGTCTCGGTGCAAACTATTCAAGACTCACAGCGGCCGACAGCCTTTCGGATATTCCAGTAAAAAAAGCCAGAAATCTTCGTTTTGAAACAGGGATGTTTGAAATGCACGCAGGGTTGGAAATTAACCTTCTTGCAGTGGATATAGACAGAGCAAAAGTGAGTCCTTACATCTTCGCAGGTATTGGCTTTTTCTATACCAATCCTTATACCGATGGTATGAATGGCGAGAAAGTTTATCTCCGTCCGTTAAGCACAGAAGGACAAGGTATTCCGACTTACCCCGACAGAAAACAATACAGTCTGATAAACGCCTCCTTTCCAATTGGTGGTGGTTTGAAATTTTTTATCGGAAAGACTTTAATGATCAATACAGAAATTGGCTTTAGATATACTACTACCGATTATCTTGATGATGTGAGCAGATCTTATGTAAACAAAGACACGTTATTTGCCTATCGCAGTCAGCAATCTGTAGATCTTGCATGGAGACAAGATGAAGTATCCGGCATTAATCCACAGGACATAAACTACCCGGACTATAAATATCAGCGTGGGGACAGCAAATCGAACGATTGGTATTGGTATGGTGGTATTTCCATTTCAGTTTATTTCAGTGCCTTCGGCAATGTAGCTGACTATTGGCAAACAAAATGTCCCGGACTTTTTGGACGGAGATAAAATAAAAGCATTCGCAAATTTCCAGAACCGCCTCAAGAAATTGGGCGGTTTTTTACTTACGGTCTTTAGTTGGAAAACACCATCCTCTTTTTTTTGACAGCATACCAAAGCTCCCTAACTTTCTGTGCGTGCAGGTTGTTTAATTCAGGAATACTATGAGTACATCTATTGAAAAGAAGAAGGGCAGGTTTACGCTATCAAATATCATCACCACGCTACTGGTGCTACTGATCATAGGAATGATCGTATTTCCCGAAATGAAAGCCTATATCATCCGTGGACTTATGACAACGGGTTTGTATAATCCTTCTCTTGAGTCAAAGAAAACATCGCAGGCCGGGGCGGTATCTTCCGGGGCATTTAGTTTTACCATTGCAGACAACCGAATTAATGATCTTGCATCGTTACGGGGAAAGGTGGTCTTTATTAACTTCTGGGCTACATGGTGTCCGCCATGCGTAGCAGAAATGCCTTCTATCCAAAAGCTGTATGACAACCTCAGAGAAGATACCAATGTTGTGTTTCTGCTTGTAGATATGGATCGAGATTTACCTAAATCAAAAGCTTTTATGGAAAAGAAAGATTACGATATGCCTCTATTTATTCCAGTGGGTGATGTTCCGTCTTTTCTGTTTAATGGCAGTCTGCCTACCACTGTAGTGATTGACACAAAAGGAGAGATTGCATGGAAGCATACAGGTGCAGCCAACTACGGTACCGAAGATTTCCGAGCTTTCCTCAAGAGTTTTCAGGGCAAGTAAGTGCTTTAAACGTTGTATGTTTAGTTATATCCTGCGGGTGATTGCACATTTTATTTAAAAGCAGTTTACATGAAGCAAATTGCAGAAAGAGTTATTTCATTTTACAAAGAACTTAAGCTCGAAGTTAAAGTGCCCACGGGGGTACAGGTACTCAATCCACATAACGGAGGCGAAGCTACCACAGAAGTATTTGAGCGTTTCTACAGGAAATATTACAATGATACAAAGCCGCGAAAGCTGGTTTTGGGTATTAATCCCGGAAGGTTTGGAGCAGGAGTGACAGGTATTCCCTTTACCGATCCTAAACGCCTTGTAGATGAATGTGGCATACCCTGGAACGGCCCTCTGCTGCATGAGCCTTCATCGGTTTTTGTGTATGATGTCATTAAAGCCTGCGGCGGAGCAGAAGTTTTTTATTCGCAGGTTTATATAAGCTCCGTGTGTCCATTGGGTCTAACCCGCGAAAACGAAAAGGGCAGGCAAGTCAATTACAATTATTATGATAGCCGGAAACTCACCACTGCATTGCTTCCTTTTCTGGAATGGAACATTGCGCGGCAGCAGGAGATTGCCAGTAGCTATGAGTCTTGCTACTGTCTTGGTAAGGGTACAAACTATAAGTTTCTATCAAGCCTGAATAAGAAGAAAGGCTTTTTTAAAGAGATCATTCCCCTCGATCATCCAAGATATATTGTACAATACAAGCAGACGGAGCGCAACCGATATATTGATGAATACTTGAGGGTACTGCTTTCTAATAAATAGAGGTAACATTTATGAAGTTGGTTAGCTGAAGGAGGAAAACACGCTACACTGACTTTTTCCTCAGTTGTTCGTTCGAATTGTGCAAAGCTGTCGAAATGTTAGTGTATCGCAAGTTGCCAACTAAATGATGCAGGGGATTAAATTCTGATTATTGTTTCGATACTCTTCGGGACATTTGAAACAATAAAGTAGTTTTTAACTGGGTAGCAAGTGCTATAGTAGCTACACCGCAAGCTAAAATTGCAGGTTGTAACCAGCTTACATAACCTATAATACTTAACTGCGCACCTATCCAAATGAGCATAATTAAACCGGCAAAAATGCTTGCTGTTTTTGCCCATTTTCTTTTTATAAGCACTGCAATGGCTGCCACCAGGCTACTTCCTCCAACTATGGTGAAGAGAATAAGGCTGGGAATAAAATAGCTTTTGAAAGGGCTACCCATCAGCCATTCTATTGGAACATTCTTCGCACCGACCAACCCATAGTATCCTCCTGCAAAGGCATTTACCGCTACAATGAAGAGTATAATTCCTAACGAGTAACGAATGATATTTCCTGATTTAGTTGACATGATTAAGCGCTTTTAGCAATCGTATTTTGAAATAAAATGCAAATATGCCCAGCACACAAAAGCTTGCAATCTTTGTGATGATAACAATCTGATATAAAGATTACAGAAAATTGTTTCAGAAATAATGATGTCTGTCATTCATAAGGAAGGGGACATCAAAGGTAAGCGGAAAGTCATTGGTTCAATATTTCCTGAAAAGCTTGTGTTTGACGAACACATGTATCGAACCACAAAAGTGAATGAAGCATCATCATGATCTACAGGCTGGAAAAGGCTTTCAGCGAAAAAGAAAAGGGACAAACCAGTGATTATTCCAGTTTGTCCCAAGAAGTGATCCCGTTGGGACTCGAACCCAAGACCCATACATTAAAAGTGTATTGCTCTACCAACTGAGCTACGAGATCAACCTATGTTCTCTCGAACGGGACGCAAAGATAGCCATCCCTTTTTTTCGGCCAAATGTTTTAGACTATTTTTTTGCTGTGGTATATCGTGGAAAAATGTCTCGCTTTCATACAATTACCTACCCCTAAAAATTGACCACAAGTTTCAGATTCAACAAACGGGAAGTTAGCCGGTTGGGAACAGCATACGTTTTATTGGTCGTCTGGTCTTGTATCCAGGAATAAGAAAGTGTGTTTTGAATACCCAGCAAATTAAATACTTCAAGGCTCAACCAGATTGATTGCAGATTTTGGAAGAAGCTATGATGGGGACGATTTGGTTTAGCGCCATCAAGCAGCAATGCAGAAAAACCAATATCAACTCTTTTATAATCGGGCAATCTCAGTGTATCACCATAACGTTGCTTGTCGGGCGGACCGAACGGAAGACCCGTTGAGTACATCAGGTTAAGATGTGCTTTGAAGTTTTTATTTCTTGGAAGATAATCTTCGAAATACATACCCAACATAAAACGCTGGTCGGTAGGACGGGGCACATAACCAGGATAGATTGTTGCGCTGTCCGCTCCTGCTCCATCTTTATAAGTAATCTTATCATCCGTTACATCTTCCATAGTTTTCATCAACCCAATACTAACCCATGATGTAGCATCTTTTACAAGGTCGCCATATAAGCGTACTTCACCGCCATAAGCGTAGCCAACGGCATTATTTTTCCCGAAATAGCGAATCCGCACATTGTCATACTCATAGGGCACTACATCCCAAAGCTTTTTGTAGTAAAATTCTGTGGTGACCTTGAATGGACGGTTATACATTTTGAAGTTGTAATCGGAACCCAACACTATGTGCATAGATTTCTGGGCTTTCAAATCTTTATTCACATTTCCGTCAAGGTCGCGCATTTCCCTATAAAATGGCGGCTGTGCATACAATCCTCCCGCCAGTTTGAACACGATGTCTTTTTTCCATTCTGGTTTATATGCAAGTTGCACGCGCGGACTGATGATAAACTCATTGTTGAGCATATTGTAATTGAAACGGACACCCGCAGAAACAGTAAGGTCGAGGGAATCGTTGAAGCGAAAATTGTCCTGAATAAAACCACTCACACGGGTATAAGCGAAACTTGCCGTTGAACGGTAAATTCTTTTCATCACCAATGAATCTTCAAAATAAGGTTGTGTAAAACCTGCCGAATCTCTTCGTTCCCATTCATGAAGCCTGTCTTCTATAGAAGTGAAATTTGCATCAACGCCCCAACTAATAAAATGCTTTTTTGCATCCAGCGACCCACGATGCGCAATGTTCCCAACATTTACTTTCAGATAGTTTCTTGCATAATTGTGAACGATGCCTGTGCCCAGAAATGTTTTTATTTGTCCGAAATTTTCTTTGCCAAGATCTGTTTCCAATTCTCCAAGCAGATATTCTCCACTGATGTCATAAGTTTCGCGTTCGTTGGTTTGAAACCCTGAAGCAAGCAATTTTAATTTCAACTTTTCATTGGGGCGATAGGTTGTAGAAATGCCTCCAAAACGTGAATCGAATTGATCAATTTCCGAACCTTGATAAAATACACGAAGCTGATAAGCCTGATTGATAACTCCAAAACTTGTGGTCTGTTCTTCAGGTAAAAAGTTGAAACGGTTGCGCGCATAATTCGCAATAATTTCAACTTCCCATTTTTTACTGAGCTGATAATTTACCAGCGCCTGAACGTCTGTGAATGAGGGATTGTAAACACCCTTAGTGGGCTGTGATTGTAAAAGATATTGGTTGCTTTTTTGCCGAAGGCCAATGAGATAAGAGAGCTTCTCATTCTTAGATGCGCCCGATAAATGAACACTTGCACCCAACAAACTAAGCATTACGCCCCCACTAAATTCTTTTGGCTTTCTGTAAGTAACATCGAGCACGCTGCTCATCTTATCTCCGTAGCGCGCCTGAAAACCACCGATTGAAAAGTTTACGTTCGAAACAAGATCAGCATTGATGAAACTTAATCCCTCCTGCTGTCCCGAACGAACAAGAAACGGACGGTAAATTTCAAAGTCATTTACATAAACGAGGTTCTCATCAAAGTTGCCACCGCGAACTGTGTATTGCGAGGTCAGTTCATTGTTCGATCCTACAAAGGTTTTAAGAATACCCTCTATGCCGCCAATGGTACTGGGAAGTTCATTTGCTTTTTTTGCCTGTATTTGTATGGAGCCTGCTTCATACCGCGCACGGTCGTCTTTCTTTACAAATTCAGTAAGTGTATTTGCTTTCTTTTTTAGTTTAAGATCGAGTTGTTTCCGCTCTCCGGGATTCAGGTTCACTGTTCTTTTTTCCAGCTCGAAGCTTACGTTGCTGAACACAATTATCTGCTTGCCACCAGTGGGCACTTCAATTTCAAATCGGCCATCGGGTTTAGAGTTCGTGCCAAAGCTGGTGCCCTGCACTGCAATGTTTACCAATTCTATTCCGTTGCCCTGATCATCTTTTACGGTTCCGTAAACAACAGCGTTTTGTGCAATTGCTGAAAAAGGGGAGAGTGCTACAAGAAGGAAGGAGAAAAATTTCTGCCACATAAGTTTGTAAAACGGAGAATAAGATACATTATTTTCCTGCTTGCTTCAGCTTTTTAATCGTTTCTGTAGGGTCGGGCGAGGAAAATACCGTATTGCCTGCCACCAATACATCTGCACCTGCCGCTATGATTTCTTCTGCATTATCAAGCGTCACACCACCATCTATTTCTATTAAAGTATTTGCATGGTTTCTTGCAATGATCTCTTTTAGCCTTCTGATTCTGTCAATCGTTTTTGAAATAAACTTTTGCCCGCCAAATCCCGGATTTACACTCATCATACACACTACATCTACATCACCAATTACATCTTCCAGCAACTGCACCGGTGTGTGTGGATTGATTGCTACACCTGCTTTCATTCCTAATGCTTTTATAGCCTGCAGACTACGATGCAAATGAATTGACGCTTCGTAGTGCACGCTCAAAATGTCTGCACCTGCTTTAGCAAATTCCTCAAAATATTTTTCCGGCTCTACAATCATCAGGTGTACATCAAACGTTTTTGTTGCTTTCTTTTTCATTGCAGCAATCACTGGCAAACCAAAGCTAATATTCGGCACAAACCTTCCATCCATCACATCAAGATGAAACCAGTCGGCAGCGCTATTGTTAATCAGTTCTATGTCTTTTTCAAGATGAAGAAAATTGGCGGAAAGAATAGATGGCGCTATAATCGGCATTTGTATAAAATTGAAGTTGTCGTTAAAAAAAATGGAAATCGTTTACTTACTCAGGCGTTTTACTCCGTCGTTTGCCTCTTTGTAGCCCTCATTGAAAGTGAGCGCTTGTTTATAATCCTGCAATGCGTCATCCGTCTTTCCTAACAGTTCACTGCAAAGCCCGCGATTGTAGTAAGCTTTTGCATTGGTAGGCTCCAGCGAGGTTACAAGGTCAAACTGGCGATAGGCTTTTTCAAGCGAATCTTGCTGCATGAGGATATAGCCCATCGCAAAGTAGGCAGCATTATAGTTATGGTTACGCACTATAGCCTTCCGGTATTGTTGCTTGGCTTCCTCATACTTTTCCTGCTCCTGGAAGTACATTCCTTTTGCATAAAGCGGAAACACATCGGTAGTATCAAGCTTAAAGGCATTGTCGAAATAATTTACCGCAAGCCCATCTTTTTTTGCAGCATAAATAGACCCCAGTTGTATCAGTGATTCTTTGTGCCCCGGGTCCACCTGTAGTGCAGTTTGAAAGCTCGATATTGCCTTCGCAGTATCTTTCAAATCTTTGTAAATAATTCCTTTCAAAAAATACCCCTCCGGGTTCATTGCATTTTGGCGCAGCACCACATTTATCTCATTAAACGCCTTCGGATACTCTTTTATAAACACCAGCACCTTCGCAATTTTTAGCCGTGCCTTAGGGTCAGATGGGTTGATGCTCAAAGCCTTTTCTATCCACGGTAGCGAGCCTGCCACGTCCTTATGTTCAAACATCAAATCGCCCACGGCACTAAAATATTCTGCCTTCGTAGAGTCGAGCGCCGCCGCCTGCTGAAAATCTTTGATGGCAAACGTATCTTCTTCCAGCCGGTGCAGCAGCATACCTCTTTGGTAGTAAAGTTTCGCATTGTTGGGGTCTTTGGCAATCTTGTCGGAAAGCGCAGCCACCGCAGGCTCTTTAAACACCACATGGGCGGGGGTTGGGGCGCTATTATTATTGGCAGACTTGCAGGAAAACACCAATACAATAACAAATACCCAATACGGAAACCGCCTGATTTTCATAGCGCAAACTTAGCAAATATTGCACACTGCCCATTTTGGCACGGCAGTAATGGCTTCCAGTTAAAGATTAACCAGTGTTATACCACTTCAAACCTTATTTTGTCAAAGTATAATCTTATTTACTAAGAGTTTTCTTCTTATAAAGACACATCTAAAGCTTTCAACATAAAATAAACTTTTCAAAAAGACTATTCATTAATAAAAACCAACGTCTAATCCATACATCGCTTAAATGTAACGGTTAGTTGTGCCGTTTTTAGCATTATACATTTTATATGTATTGTCCTGAAATAGGTTGACAGTTTTAA
>CALMWT010000036.1 GCA_937870855.1 uncultured Taibaiella sp. | reverse complement strand
ACGGTGGTGTGAGAGGACAGGTAGGGAACTAATTCCTACCTTCCTACTCGATTTTAGCTTGCAACCATGATTCACAATAGACAGGCGACAGTAGATGATGCACCTCTAATTCAATCATTAGCTGAACACACTTGGTATCCTACATACAGTCCCATCATTTCTCAAGAGCAGATTCGCTACATGCTGCATCATATTTATAATTTGCAACTCATCAGCCATCAAATAAAAGAGAACGAGCAAACTTATCTTTTGCTTTTTGAAGACCAACAACCAGTAGGCTTTGCTGGGTTTTCTCCAAGAACGGAAAATGCAGATGTTTATAAACTGCACAAACTTTATTGCCTTGTAGAAACAAAAGGGAAGGGATATGGAAAAGCACTGCTCCGTGAAGTAGAGGGTAGGGTAGTTGCGGCTGGTAAAAATGTGCTGGAACTGAACGTCAACAAGTATAATCCCGCGAAAGGTTTTTATGAAAAGCAAGGGTATAAAGTAATCTATGAAGAAGACATACCGATTGGAGATTACTGGATGAATGATTTTGTGATGAGAAAGATTTTGTTCTGATTATGGATTCTGCAAGTTTCATCATCTTTATACCAACAAGCATCATTTGCCTCATCAACCACATAAGAGTTATAGCGATGAAGAACTGTTAGCCCGCTTCCAGCAAAGCAGAGATAATGTATGGCTGGGACATTTGTTGCAACGCTACACTATTTTACTTTTTGGCGTGGCTATGAAATACCTGAAAGATAAAGATGCCGCAGAAGATGCTGTGCAGCAGGTTTTTTACAAAGTTCTCACTCATCTTCCGGAAGGAGAAATTCAAAATTTTAAGGGCTGGTTGTATGTGTTGATGCGCAATCATTGTTTACAACAACTTCGGGAAAGAAACTTTAAAGCACCCGAGGAAACGTTGGAGCAAATTGCGGCAGCCGGCGATGCCAAAGAAGAACTGCTATGGAAAGATTACACCTTAGATCAGATGAACGAAGCACTGAAAGAATTGAATGAAGAACAACGACAAACGGTGGTGATGTTTTATCTGCAAAAGAAAACCTATCAGCAGATCGTAGAGCAAACAGGATACAGTTATATGCAGGTGAAAAGTTTTATCCAGAATGGAAAGCGTAATTTGAAAATGATTCTTTTAAAAAAAATCGGCAATCGTCAACCATGAGTAATGCAGCAAACATATTTCCAAATGAAGATGGCAGGCAAAGGCTATCTGAGGAAAAGTTGCAGGACTATCTCGCTGGAAGACTGAGCAAGGAAGAGCAGCATGAAATAGAATTGTGGCTGGCTGATGAAGGTATGGAGAGCGATGCTGTTGAAGGCTTACAAAAGTTGAGCGCAGCAGAAACCCAGGATGCAGTCAATAAACTCAATGAAAACTTGCGCAAACAAATTTCTGGAAAGAAGAGAAAACGCAAGGATTATTATAAGGACAATCAGTGGGCACTCATAGCCATTATCACGGTGTTGATATTTGCTGTCATCGCTTACTTAGTGATTCAATTTGTAGGAAAATCTTAAGCGGCCATTTTCTTTTCAGGATCGTAGTAGCAATTCAGTATCGAATTCATTTCTTCCGTGCCCGCAGCTACCATTCTTACTTTGTCCTGATACTTTCTTTCTATCAATTCGCTCAAAGGTTGGGGTACTAAATTGAAGCGAGTGAAAGCACTTCTTAGTTGTGCATCCCAAAGTTTGTAATAGTGAAGAAGATCGTCAGGAAAAACTGCCGCACGATCACTGCCTGCTTCTGCGGGCGCATAAAATGGTTCTGTTAGATTTAGATATCCGTAGTCATCTGTCAGTTCTTCACCGGGATAAATATCACGAACGGCAAGCTCAAAATTATATGCAGTGGAAACACAATTGGAATGATAACTATGATTTACAAACCGTGAATGATCCCAGCAAAGAATGTAGTTACCCACCTGATCGCGGTAAGAATATTTGTCAATAAAGTTTCTGAAGAAAGGCTGCATTTCATGTACTTCATCTATGCTAAATAATTGATCGAGCTGATCGAAAGCCCACACAATTGTTCCTTTCGGAATAAACTGAGTAGCTACCACGCCTATTCCTTTTTCTTCGTTTATAAATCGTAATTCAGTATGCGGGTGGATCATAAAAAGGGGTTTTAAAAATTCACTACTAAATATTCGCGCCAACCGATTGATGGACCGCAGCGAAGCAATAAAACAATAACGCACAGGCGGCACATTTTGTATGCGCCATCAGCTATTATTTCGTCAGAAAAATGTTAGTGTTTTGTGAACTGAAAAGATCTTGAATTGAAAGGGGGACTCTACTTGTTCATCCAATTCATTTCCTCCAACAGATATTCCCATTCTTCACCAAGTTGTAAAGAAGTGCCTGAAAATATTCTTATCATTCTTACAATTTCTTCTGCGTGCCAGGAGTAGATACCTCGCGCAAAGCGAACGGATGTTTCGCAGTAATTAAAGTACAGATTACCGTCGTGATGCAAATCCTGCACAAGCTTTTCCTGTGTGTCAAAACCGAAATAATCAAAGCATTTACCTTTCAAAGGATGGTCGGTTTTTGCTTCCTTTCCTTTATAGTGAAGCACTCCCATTTTGGTCCAGACGTAGGAAGTTTCTTTGTGTCGAAATGGTGTTTGTTTTATGATGGTAAAATCCTGATCCGTAACGCGAATCTTTTCTCTGTAAGACATGCGGGAGAAAAACCGGTAAGCAGCCAACAGGTAAAGTAAGCTAATGGAAATACTTGCCAATGCATAAAACCAGGTGGTGTTGAGCGATAGCAACTCAAGCAAAATAATGGTGGCAATACCCATGGTTATCACAAACTCTATCCAGTAAATAATGCGAATCCTCGACTGGATGCGATTCCCCAGATCTATAAGCAAATGATCTTTGCCCCAAAGATATTTTATGCCGGTGTTCATTTAGGTTGTTAAGTCCCTCTCCGCATTTGTAACAATGTTTGCTTCAAATACCGAAGCAAATTCTTGTTTCAATAATGCTTTTACTTCTTCTTCGTTGATTTTATTTCCTGTTTCCTTTTCCAATGAAGTTACGCTCTTGTCGGTAATGCCGCAAGGAACAATATAGTCGAAATAGCGGAGGTCTGTATTTACGTTCAGTGCAAATCCGTGAATCGTAATCCATCGGCTGCATCGCACGCCCATTGCACAAATTTTTCTTGCACGCAAAGGGTCATCTGCATCAAGCCACACACCTGTTGCTCCGGGTAATCGTCCTCCCTTTATTCCATAATGCGAAATAGTTCTGATGATCACTTCTTCCAGACTACGCATGTATCGTCCAAGATCGGTGAAAAATAGTTCGAGGTCTAAAACAGGATATCCAACAATTTGCCCTGGGCCATGATAAGTAATATCGCCGCCCCGATTGGTTTTGTAAAATGAAACATTCAGCTCTTTCAATCTGTTGTCATTCACAAGCAAATTTTCCATGTGCCCACTTTTTCCCAAAGTATATACATGTGGGTGCGAACAAAACAGCAGATGATTTGTTGTGTATAAATTTGTTGCTGATGATTCGGATTGATGGTGGCGCACAGCTTTAATATCAAGCGCTTGCTTCATTAAAGTTTCCTGCACTTCCCATGCTTTTCCGTACTCAATTAAATTCAAATCCTGATAGTAAATTGTGTTCATAAAACCGCTTGCAAGTTACGTGCGAATGCAGTGTAAAATCACCCGTTCTTTGACCCGTAGGCACGATTTGATTAGCACGCTATTAACACGAAATCTTATACATTTGTTTCAGACTCATTTTTTAACTACCAGATTATGTTGCGTTTCATGAAGAACAAGATTCTTATACCATTATTAGTGCTTGGTGCCCTCGCTACTTTCTTCTCTTTTAAGTATAGCGCAGCCGACACTTCAGATGCGAATAAGAGGAAAAAGATTGTATTGGAGACTGTAATGAAAGCGGTGCGCGATGGTCATTTTTCTCCTCGTGCAGTGGATGATTCTTTGTCGTATAAAGTGTATCATAAAATACTGAACAGCCTCGACTACGATAAGAAGTTTTTTTCGGCAGAAGACATTGCAAAACTTAGCCCGTATGAATATAAAATAGACGATCAGATCAATGAATCTTCTACAGAGTTTTTTGACCAGCTCGATCAACTTTTTACCAAGCGAATAAATGATGTGGAAGGTTATTATACTGAAATATTGAAACAGCCTTTTACGTTCACCGACAACGATTCTATTCAATTGACAGGTGATAATATTCCTTACGCTGCTAACGATACTGAATTGAAAGCGCGGTGGAATCAATATTTAAAGTATCGGGTACTTGCAAAGTATGTGGATCTTAAAAAAGATCGGGAGAAGGCAAAAGCAAGCAAGGACGGTGATAAAAAACTTGCAGCCAAAACAGATAAGGAACTTGAGAAAGAAGCCCGTGAGAGCATTTTGAAAAACCACGAAAGTTATTTTAAGCGGCTTAAAAAAATAGACAACAACGAGCGCTTTGCGATTTTTATCAACAGCATTACCAATGTTCAGGACCCTCACACCGATTATTTTCCGCCAAAGGACAAGCAACGTTTTGATGATGCAATGAGTGGTAGCTTTTCAGGCATTGGTGCACAACTAAAAGATGAAGACGGAAAAGTGAAAATTGCAGCCATTATCACGGGCGCTCCGGCATGGAAGCAAGGAGAATTGAAAGCGGGCGATGAGATTATGAAAGTAGGACAGGGCAAAGCTGAACCTGTGGATATACAAGGTTACGAAGTGGATGATGTAGTTACGCTTATTCGCGGAAAGAAGGGAACAGAAGTGCGCCTGACTGTGAAGCGTGTGGATGGTGCAGTAAAAGTGATTCCAATCACTCGTGGCGATGTGTTGCTTGAAGAAGTTTTCGCAAAATCTGCGATTATTAAAAGTCCGAACGGACCAATCGGTTATATCTATCTACCAGAATTTTATGCCGACTTCAACCAAATGAGTGGTCGTCGTAGTTCGAAAGATGTAGAGTTGGAAGTGCAGAAACTAAAAGCATCTGGTGTGGCCGGAATTATTATTGACTTGAGAAATAATGGCGGTGGTTCGCTCGGCGATGTGGTGGATATTGCAGGGCTGTTTATAGATGAAGGTCCTATTGTTCAGGTAAAATCGAGTGGTGTAAGACCCGAAGCACAAAATGACCGTCACCGTGGTACATTATATGACGGGCCTTTAGCTATTCTTGTAAATCACAACAGTGCATCTGCATCCGAAATTCTTGCTGCAGCCATGCAGGATTATAAACGTGCTGTAGTAGTGGGTGCTCCAACTTTTGGTAAAGGCACAGTGCAGCGTATTGTTTCGCTGGATGAATTATTGAAACGTGGAAATCCATTGGCGTTGGCCGGCGATCAAGACGGTGTGGAGGGTTCGATTGGCGCTATAAAAATGACAGTTCAGAAATTTTACCGGGTGAACGGCGGTTCTACTCAATTGAAAGGTGTAGTTCCGGATATTTTGCTTCCCGATCCATATTCAGAGATTGAAATGGGCGAACGCCGCGACAAAGCAGCGTTGAAATGGGATGAAATTCCTCCAGCTAATTACAAGCCTGTAGCAAATCCAATAAACACAACTGAATTGATTGCGCTAAGCAACAAGCGCGTAAATGCAAATCCTACTTTCGGTTTAATAAAGGAAAGTGCTGCGCGGATTAAGCAAAAAGAAACAGACAATTTTTATCCGTTAAACGAAGTTGCCTTTCGTAAAGAACTGGATGAGGCTAATGTAACTTCCAAAAAAATGGAAGAGCTTGAAAAGAAAGCAACATTGTTATCCATCATAAATGTGAAGGACGATCTTGCAAACATCAATCGGGATAGTTCTACCATCAAGAAAAATGACGAATGGATCAAAGCGCTTTCCAAAGACATTTACCTTGGAGAAACAGTTAACATAGTGAGCGACCTGATGAAGCAACAGTCGCGTGTGAATATGGGGACTGGTATGAAATAGATAGTTCCATAAAAGACTTTTACATAGCCTGGCCATGTGCCGGGCTTTATTTTGAAAGCAGGTCAGTATTTGCAGCTACTTATACCTGCCTAGCGTTTACTTACACTTTGTTTAAAAATGAATTAATTTCACCCTAAATTGAATTAATATGGCGTTGAAGACTTTTAAATTGAGCATTGTTGTAATGGCATCTGCCTTCCTTTTTTCCTGTTCCCCACGATTAGTAGGCACCTGGACTGTTCAGCGCTTTGAAACCACTACTCCGGGAGAGCAGGGTGTATCGCTGCAAAACATAGGTACTATCAAGTTTAAGAAAGGAGGGAGCGGTGAAAAGAATATCAACTATAATGCCCTCGGCGTTTCCTACAACGATCAAAATCCATTTAAATGGACTTGGGATGATGATAAATATGTTACCATCGAAGGCAAAGACACGCAACTTTCTAAAACCTGGATCATAATGACGAATAAAAGAACCTTTCAAAAATGGAAGTCAACCGATGGAACCAATAATATTCAGGTTATTGAACTGAAAAAATGAGTTTTGAAATAATACGGATCTCCTAAGCGAATTGGAGTATTAGAAGTCCTGTGCATTTCCTGTGTGCAGGGCTTTTTGTTTAGCTTTGCTGCGCTAATTATTTTCCTTTGCTGCTAAAACGAATTGTTCCTTTTATTATTTTTTTATTCAGTGTGGAAACTGTTTTGGCGCAGGCAGTACCCGATACTTCTTTAAAACATCCCATACCCGATTCTGCAAGAGCAAGCCAGCAAGAAGTATTAGGGCTTAGAAATGACGCAGAAGGGGTACAGTATCAGCAGCAACCCTGGCAACCTAATCCTAAAAAAGCGGGTTTGTTTTCTGCTATTCTTCCCGGCTCAGGACAGTTGTACAACAAGCAATACTGGAAGATTCCGGTAGTGTATGTGGGGGTAGGTGCAGCGGCTTATTTTATTCAGTTCAATACCAGCAAATACCAGAGCTATCGAAAAGCATACATAGCAAGCCTGGAAGGAAAGCCCCATGATTACAGTGGTGTGTACGATCAGGGCGCACTCAAACAATTGCAGGACGGCTACAAGCGCTACCTCGATATGACCATATTGTTCACCGCACTGGGTTATACTTTGCAAGTAATAGATGCGGTAGTGTTTGCTCACTTGCGCAACTTTGATGTATCGCGCGATATTACACTCCGTTTGCAGCCTGTTGCACACCCTAGTGGCGGTGCAGGAATAGGACTGGTAATGAATTTTAGATAGTAAGTTGACACTCAATATCTAATGCCAGCAAGCACTGCAATAGTATTTTCATCTTTTATTTCACCTGTTGCTAACCTACCTTTGCCCTATGCTGCACAGCAAACCAAGAGAAGATAATTATTTACACAAAGGACTTAGAAAGCAACTGGTACAAGGGTTACGCGAGAAAGGAATAAAGGACGAACGCGTGCTTGCTGCCATAGAAGCTATACCACGTCATTATTTCTTAGATGCCGCATTCGAGCGTATAGCTTACGAGGACAGGGCATTTCCAATTACAGCCAATCAAACTATTTCCCAACCTTACACGGTCGCATATCAAACTCAGTTACTTGAGATAAAGAAGTTTGACAAAGTATTGGAGATAGGCACGGGTAGCGCTTACCAGGCTTGTGTTCTGGCGGAACTTGGCGCTATGGTTTTTTCCATAGAAAGACAACGGGCATTGTACGATTTCGTAGGTCAGTTTTTCTTCCTGAAAAATTATCCCAACATCAAACGCTTTTATGGCGATGGATATGAAGGCTTGCAGACCTACGCACCTTTTGATAAAGTAATTGTTACGGCCGCCGCCCCGTCTGTACCACCCAAATTAATTGAGCAATTAAAGCCCAATGGAATTGCTGTAATTCCCGTAGGCAGTGATGGGCAGAAAATGATGCGCATTACTAAAGACAAAGATGGGCGGGTACGTGAAGAAGAACTCGGCGATTTTATTTTTGTCCCCATGCTTTCCGGCAAGAATAAATAACGCTACTTCAAAAATCCCCTCAATTTCCCAGCAGAAAACCTGCTGTAGTTTCTCCATTCGGTTATTTCCTTTATTTTAACAGCTTTCAATTCTGATAGATGAGCGAACAACAAACGACTGCGAAACATCCGAAGGCTTTGCCCTACCTCTTTTTTACCGAAATGTGGGAACGTTTTGGCTACTACCTGATGCTCGGCATCTTCGTGCTGTACATGATTGATGTGGAAAAAGGTGGACTTGCAATTAAGGACACTGTTTCCTACGATATCTTCGGAACTTTTATTGCCATCACCTACCTTACTCCTTTTCTTGGAGGTTTTCTTGCCGATAAATCTCTTGGCTATATCAAAAGCGTTTACATCGGCGGGGCGCTCATGGGTTTGGGTTATTTGGGATTAGGCATACCGGGTCTTGAACATTTTGGTGTTCCTATGGATGAATCTCTGGTAATGGGTTCTTTTTGGTTGTCGGTATTTCTGATAGTTGTTGGAAATGGTTTTTTCAAACCGAGTATCTCAACTCTTCTGGGAAATATTTATTCTACGCCTGAGTACAAGCATAAAAAAGACTGGGGTTACAATTTGTTTTACATGGGCATCAATATCGGTGCTTTGCTGGGTCCCATATTTGCGGCCTTTATGCGCAATAAATACAACTGGTCTGCATCCTTTGCCACAGCAGGTATTGGTATGTTCATCGGACTAATTGTATTTACAATCGGACTAAAGCACATAAGAAGCGGAGAAAGACAACCAACAACGCCACCTGATAGCGAATCAATTTTGGAAGGATTGCCCGGTGCAGAACACAAGGAAGACAGCAGCATACGTCAGGTGTTAGGCTATGTATTTCTACCCGCAATGATTGCAGGATTGATAGGATGGTTTTTACCTGCAATGATAATGGGCGAAGGAAAAACTTTTCTCGATTCAAAGAGCACCGATGCGTTTTTGTTTGCGACAGTTCCGGTTATCATTTTTTACGTGTCTCTTTGGGCGCGCGCGCGCGAGGGAGAGAAGCGACCTATAGCTGCTTTGCTTGCCGTGTTTGCGGTAAGTATAATGTTTTGGGCAGTGTTCAAGCAAAATGGTACTGCGCTTACCAATTGGGGTAAATATTTTACCGACCGGGAAGTTCCTGCTGCCGTTCAGCCGGTTGCAAGAAGTCTATATCAGGTAGAAGAAATGCCTACTACGCCTTCCACGGTAGCGCAATATGATGAGCAGTTCAGGGCTATAAAAGATGACAGCGGAAAAGTTGTAAAGAGCGAAGGGTTGAACATTTATTTCCGAAACCTACCCGCAGAGAAAATACCCGCAGATGGACAGCCTGTTTATCTTACAAGTACAGAATTATACCAATCCATCAATCCGGCATGGGTGGTTCTACTTACACCCGTTATTGTTGCTTTTTTTGCCTGGCTACGCAAAAGAAAAAAGGAACCAACTACACCTTCCAAAATCGCTATCGGTTTGGTTATTTCCGCACTATCAACTTTGGTAATGGTTGGAGCTGTGTACGCAAGTTCTAATGGTGCAATGAAAGT
>CALMWT010000035.1 GCA_937870855.1 uncultured Taibaiella sp. | reverse complement strand
GATGGTACAAGCGATATCAGAGGTGACCTTGCAACTCCCACCTCCGTTTGGGGTCCGCTGCGTACCACTCTGGTAGCTGGGATGAATAATATATTGCTTGCTTCCAATCCTCAGGACGTATTTGTGCCTGAAATTTGGCCAGGTTATGCGGGGTCGCCTAATGGCTATGCCAATGATATAGCCGGAGCAGGCACCATGATCAATTTCGCCGATATAAATTACGCACCCGGAAATCTTGCACAGATTGTCTGCAAAGAAATGGCGCTTTCCGCCGGGCAGATTGTCGTTCACAATGGTAGTGGGTTCACTCCTTTGCCGGATGTTTATTATTTCTGGTCTATACATACTTATCTATGTTATGGTCGTATCAGAGGATGGATTGGCGCTGAGCCGGATCAAGGTGAAATGCTGGGACAGGTGATTTTCAAAGAAGGCGAATGGGCTTGTTCCTATGGAATAAAGAAATTTTCTCCAACCGCTGCCCCAACACAAGCTTTTAATATTTGGTTCCAGGGTGCTGCGGGTTTTGTATCCTCTTTCCGTTTTTGTCATTATCAGGTGCTTGGCTTTTCCACTTTTGCTTCCGCAGTTTCTTATGCTAACAGTAAAGGAATAGCAGCTTATGGCCAAACTTGCGAGGGAATTGGATAATAATAGACTACCGATTTTTTCGCCTCTCTTTAAACTTTTTGCAACAAAGCAAGTCTCTCACATTATCTTGTACAGTAGCCTTTACCACACTACCTTTGACTGGTTTTTACCATGTCTTGCATATAAATTAACGAAGAGCGGTGTCCATGACTGTTGTTTTTATTATTGCTACTGTAATACTCTGTGTATTGCTGTATAAAATGCTGGGGCAGGGCGAAAAAACATACGCCTACACCCGCACCATGACCATCAGTTACCGCGCCGATGGCAGTGAGCAGATATCGCGTATGGATGAATCAGGTATTGTGTTCGTGGCACCAAAAACAATTACTATAGACGGTAGCGCCTACGTGTACAAATCTTCCGATCGAAAAAAAATACAGGCAAGGCTCAACTATGAAGGCGGACATCTGAAGAGCATCAATCTTGCTTTGCCCAATGGCGGCGAAAAGTTCTATTATGTAGATAAGATCAACAGCGTGAAGGATGTAATGAGGCATTAACTTTTTGTTTCCAGCGCTTCCGTTTTTGCAATGGTCTTAACTCTTTATTCCATCATTACTATTACATTCGCAAACTAATCTTTCCTAAATGGTACAGACAGATTATATCAAAGTTCCCTACGGTACTACCGTACACGGCGAAGAAGAAATTGAAGCAGTTGTAAACGTCCTCCGAACTACTACACAAATGGGCAAGCATGTCCGTGAAATGGAAGAACGCGTAGCTGCTTTATACAATAAAGAATATGGCATCATGGTCAACAGCGGCTCCTCTGCCCTGTACCTTGCCGCCGACTTGCTTAATTATGAGGAAGGCGCAGAGATCATTACCCCCGCGCTCACATTTTCTACCACTGTAGCGCCACAAGTAAAACGTGGCTGGGTGCCTGCTTTTGTAGATGTAGAAGAGGGCACTTATAATATTGATGCAAACAAAGTAGAGGAAATGATTACGCCGAAAACCAAGGCAATGATTATTCCGAATCTTATAGGAAATCTACCAAATTGGAAACAGCTTCGGGAAATAGCTGACAAGCATAATCTTTTCGTTTTAGAAGACTCTGCCGATACGCTCGGTGCGGAAATTGACGGAGCATCTTCAGGACGTTTCACCGATATGAGCACTACAAGTTTTTACGGTTCTCATATTATCAACTGTGCAGGAAATGGCGGAATGTTGTGCGTAAACAGTGAAGCGTTTTATAATCGTGGAAAATTGCTGAGAAGTTGGGGGCGCAGCAGTTCGCTGTTTGTGGAATCTGAAAAGATAGAGAACCGTTTCAATGTAGAAATTGAAGGAATTCCCTACGATGCAAAATTTGTGTTTGAAGAACCGGGCTACAATATTGAACCTTCGGAAATGGGCGCGGCCTTTGGCATTGTGCAATTAAATAAACTGGCAAACAATATTGATCTTCGCACGTCGCACTATGCTCATTTGCGCGAGTTTTTTACGCAGTATGAAGAGTTCTTCATTCTCCCTAATCAATTACCTAACTCACGCACCGGTTGGCTTGCATTTGCTGTTACCATCCGCGAAAGCGCACCGTTCATTCGCCGCGACTTGCAAATATTTTTAGAGAAAAGAAATATTCAGACCCGTACAGTTTTTACAGGAAATATTTTACGTCAGCCAGGCTTTAAACATTGCGCACACAAAGCATCTGCAAACGGATATCCAGAGGCAGACAAAGTGATGCGCGGTGGTATGCTGATGGCTTGTCATCATGGGTTGAGAGACGAACAAATTGCACACATTATGGAAAGCGTAACAGAGTTTATGAAATCACTTTAAAGAATGGAATTAGGCATACTGATCTTTTGTTGTATCAGAAATTATTTCAGGGCAAGAGCGGCAAATCTTAACGCCGCTCTTTGGTCTTTTTATACTTTTCTGGCAAGCATTGTTACCTGGTTTATGGGCGGCATTATTATTACACTCATCATGATAGCGCGCGACAGCCATTTGCGAAAAATGCTGATGCAGCAACCACCCGATCAACAGGAAATTGTGAAATATCTGACAGGTAAAAACCTCTTTGTGCCGCAGCTATTTTTGATTGTGTGCATGGTGGGTGGTTATTTGTTTGTAAGACATCTTATTACCAAGCGAGAAAAACAAGTTGACAGTTGATTGTTCTGCGAAACCTTGATTCAGTTTTCTTCCTTAACTTTAAAACACAAATACATCCCGCTTATGAAAAAGATAATTACACTCGTATTGACAACATGTATTTTTTACAGCGCAAATGCGCAACAATTTTCTGCCGGTGTGCGCACAGGTGCCAGCAAGTGGATGGATAAAAAAGAAGGAAAATGCTTTAGCAGTTCGGGGCAAAATACAACCTGGGATAAGGAAATGTTTGTGCGCTACAACACCAAAGGAAAGTTTGCTTTTGAAGCAGGTATGGGACATTATGCTTTTAGCAATCAGGTTACACGAACAGATTACGGTTGTGTTTATGATGCCAACGCCAATATAGCTGCCATGTATGCGCACGATGTTTATGAAAAATCTCAAAACCTTGAATGGAATCTTTCAGCACAATATGATCTAAGTTGTCCGGCATTGCAGGAAAAATGCCCATTGATGAAAAACCTGAAGAGCTATGTGGGTGTAGTAGTTAGCCCTACACTTAGCCGATATACAACAACCTCTTATAGTGTTGAAGGAAACTATACCAACAAAAACTCGCGCGATGAATGGAGTCTTTGGACAGGGCTAACGCATAGTCTCGTTTACAAGATTGATAGCCGTTTGTACCTTAGTTCTACCATGAGGATGCAAATAGATCCTGCCAATTTTTTCAGCAAGCAACCTGCCGGGTCAAGTGTTAGAGACAGCCGCCTGGGTATGCAAATTGGTGTTGGGTACGCTCTTTAGAAAAGTAAAGCAAATAAATTTGATGATCCTCGCTTTCATGCGGGGATTTTTTTATGGTCTTCACCTATACACGCATGTAGAGGGCAAGGTTTTGTTTATGCTGGCAATATGGGAATAAGAACATTTGCAACGGTATGTTTTGTATTGGCAGGGCTGTTTAGTTTTGCTGCAATAAAAGGAATGATGACGCACGACTTCCAAATAGTTTTTATTGTGCCCGCACTTGCTGCGGTCGCACTCATCCTAATTGGCTTAAAACACTATAACAAAGCCTGAGAACGACCACTAATATTCGACCAAAAAACGCCCTGCAACATCTGCAAGGCGTTTCCATTTACTGTTTCAAAAGTTTTCCTGTTTCCTGTCGCCCGTCTGCAAACTGTATTTTATACACATACTGCCCTGCCGGAAAATGGGCAATAGAAATGCTGGTAGAACCTGACGAAAGACTTTTTTGAGACAACACTACTCTGCCACTTAAATCATAAATAAAGCAATCGAACTTACCACTGCCGCTGTAACTAAAAAATACCTGCTGCTGTGCAGGTACAGGATAAACAGATACTTGCCTGCCTGTATTGCCCGTAATGTTTGAAACATGGGTGATACCTCCGTTGGCATCAAGCTTTATGATATAGACATCGTGCTGTAGATTGGGAGAATTTACATAGTCGTAAATACCGGCAGTAATCATGCAGCCACCGTCTGATGTAGCCAGCAGCTTATAAGGCACATGATAGCAATGCGGATTGCCAATGTATTTGTACCAATGCCAGCTATTGAGCGAGGTATCTGTTTTGCCGATGTAGATGTGGTTTTCGACGGTGTCAAAATAAAGACGAGAAGGCAATCTATAATCATAGGCTAAACAATATAAATTCCCATCTCCTGGGTCATTGTTCATAAAACTTGAATATTTCTTCGAAATTGAAAAAAATGTATCAGGCAGTAATAGAGTTTTGACATAGGTAATTGTATCTTTTACTCTGAACTTCATAAAACCCACACGGTCGTCGCTTTCAGTTTCGACTCTGGGACCCAAAATAGCTTGATGCTGCAAAATTTTACCTTCAGTAAAAATAGGTGTCGCATAAAACTTGCCAGAAGTGTAATACTCAAAGTGGCAGTCGAAACTTTTATACTGACTCTGCCCTGTCAAACTTGTATCAAACGTAATAAAGCAAAACTTGGACTGGAAAAAACCTTTTTCTTTACAAGTCAGGAACATGTTAAGGGAATCTCCCGCCGCATTGAAACATACGTTATTTATAAAAATCAAAAAGTTTGTATCAAGTATGGGATGTGCAGACTCAATTGACAAACTCGTATCCATTCTCGTAACTCCTAAACGTGTCGTGAATTTGAAAATTTTATTGTAATACTTGAATGCGAGAGGGATCTCATAAACAAAGGCTATGTAGTTTGTCGCGGCATGATACTTCGATACCGATAGCCAATTCGTTATCATCATGTTAGCTGGTAACAAATGGGGGAAGGTATCCGATGACTTATAGCTTAAACTGTTCCTATCAAGATGAACTACTATCATCCCTTTATTGTAAGGATTGCTATTCAAAACAGCAGAATCGCAGCTAACGAAAAAATGAATGGAAGCACTATCAAGCGTAACAGAAATTGCGGAATACACAATCTTGGAAGACGCTTTTTTATTAACTATGTAAGATGCGAGAACGTTCCCATTCACATCGGTTTTGATAATTTTCGCTGAAGTGAGATATTCGCCCTGGATCGAAAGATTATAAGCCGTATCAGTTGTCATGGTGAATAAATAGCCTTCACCGTTTGGCAGTTCCACTGCATTAATATGGCGCTCATGCCTCAATGGCGTTGAATTTCCTTTCAGAAAGTTTGTAGGAGAAATAACTTGCTGGGCATGTGCCATCACGCACATGCCAGCAAGCATTATTACCAGAGATATCCTTAACATTAGTATCGGAGTTTATAGAGACAATGGAGTAGGAAGCGGACCACCTGTAACAACATCGCCTGCTCTTAATTGCTTTAGCCGATGCAGTACACGGTATACTACACCAGCATTGGGAATATTATCTGAACCAACTCTAAGGTCACGTAATGTCTTATTAGATGGAGACACATAGGTCGCCGCAACGATAGGTATCCAAGTCCGATAGTATGCCATCGCTGATGGTATAACCCAATCCTCTTCAGAATCACTGTTGCCTGGACCATACCACATAAGATGCATAAGTGTATTTTCCCAGAATGTTGAATTGTAAGTGTGCATAGGATTGTTAGGAGCACTGTAGGTACCGGGTGCATATGTTGAAGAACTCGTTGAAGGAGCGCCTGCACCATAAGAAGTTATATTCACCATGTACGAATAGCTATACAAATTCAGGTCGAAGTTTATAGCATTCGTCAATATTTCAGGCGAGCCATAAATGCCATCATAGGCAGAAGTACCATGCTTTCCTCCTTTCTCCCAAATACTCCATTTGTCGCCACTTCCAAAACCTGCGGGTGAAATAAAATGGACATCAATCTCATTTTGTCCAAATACACCCACCAGTGTAAGTGTGGCTACACTGCCACTTATTTCTATTTCAGCATCAGCAAGCGTAAACTGCCCTTCTGCGCCAAGTGTGTTGGTAAAATAATCTTCCAAATTCGAGCGCAGGTCATTAAAAGTAAGCCCGATGTCCTGGGTTGGAATCATATCATTAGAATTAAGTGTAAACACATGCATAAGCGTGTCCATCATTTCATCTACCAGCTTATCGTTCTGCCGGGCGAAGTAATAGTTGAACGTATTTTCAATCAGTTTATTGGCGCTATCGGGCGATAATTCAATATCAAAGTTGGAAGGCGTAGCATTGGGATCGGAAATCAAAGTTTGTGTGTAGTCGTAGAAATTTGCAACATCAGTTATCAGAAGGTCAGATTCATTTTCATCAAGCGTGCGCATGTGCGGATTTTTCGTGGCAATTGAAGATTCCATCTTTTTACAGGAAGAAATGAAAAAGAAACAACTAACCGCAAGGAGACATATATCCCCCCCCCATAATGTGTTTGGATTGTGCTTTCATAAAAAATTTTTAATTGATGAAATATGAAAGTAAGAAAATAATTTTCATGCACAAATTAATTTAGGTGTATCCCAGGTTTTTCGCTTTTAAAAAACATTCATCCCGATGGGCTGCACCCATCGTTAGTAATTTCGCCCATTCAGGGCTTATCTTCAGCGAGAACTTGGTATGCACCCCTTAAATCTTCAAGTAAACGAAAAACGCCCCACAAATATTGCGGGACGTTTTAACTTATAAACTTATCAACTTACTTACGCATTCACTTTGCCTTTTGTTTTTGCAATTACTTCCTCTTCTATATTGCGGGGAGCAGGTGCATAGTGGCTAAACTCCATAGTAGAAGATGCCCGACCAGAGGAAAGCGAACGAAGCTGGGTTACGTAGCCAAACATTTCGCTCAGTGGTACTTTGGCTTTGATAACCTGTGCGCCTGCACGTGTATCCATTCCTTCCAGCATAGCACGGCGGCGGTTAAGGTCACCGGTTACATCACCCATGTATTGCTCAGGCGTAATTACTTCTACTTTCATGATCGGCTCAAGGATAATTGGCTTTGCCTTTCTTCCAGCCTCACGGTAGCCGCTCTTTGCACAAAGCTCGAAAGACATTGCATCAGAATCCACCGCGTGGAACGAACCATCATAAATACGAACCTTCATATTGTCAACAGGGAAGCCCGCCAATACACCCGTGGTCATAGATGCTTCAAATCCTTTTGCAATGGAAGTATGGAACTCCTTAGGAATAGAACCTCCGAAAATGTCGTTCACAAACTGGAAATTTCCTTTTCCTTCTTTCAAAAACTCTTCGTCGGCCGGCCCGATCTCAAACTGAACATCTGCGAACTTACCACGACCACCCGTTTGCTTTTTATAAACTTCGCGGTGATCTACTTTCACCGTAAATGATTCTTTATAAGCCACCTGAGGAGCGCCCTGATTGATCTCTGCTTTAAACTCACGACGCATACGATCTACAATGATCTCAAGATGCAACTCACCCATACCGGAAAGGATAGTTTGTCCGGTGTCTTCATCTGTTTTTACGCGAAGTGTAGGATCTTCTTCTACCAGCTTACCAATTGCCTTACCCATATTCTCCATATCTGCCTGAGTTTTTGGCTCGATAGCTATAGAAATTACAGGCTCTGGAATAAACATGTTTTCCAGAACGATTGGATTCTTTTCATCGCAAAGGGTATCACCGGTTTTTATGTCTTTAAAACCTACAGCCGCGCCAATATCTCCTGCTTCGATAAAGTCAATTGGGTTTTGCTTGTTGGCGTGCATCTGCATGATGCGCGAGATACGCTCATTCTTACCGGAACGTACATTGAGTACATAAGAACCTGCATCGAGGCGACCAGAGTATGCCCGGAAAAACGCAAGGCGACCCACGAAAGGATCGGTCATGATCTTAAATGCAAGCGCAGCAAATGGTTCTTTTGCATCTGGCTTACGGCTCATTTCTTCGCCGGTATCGGGGTTGGTTCCTTTAATAGCTTCAATATCTATTGGCGCAGGCAGATAGCGGATAACGCAATCCAGCATTTTTTGTACGCCTTTGTTCTTGTATGAAGAACCGCAAAGCATTGGAATAATGCTCAGATCAATAGTAGCCTTACGAACTGCTTCATGAATTTCATCTACAGAAATGCTGTTGGGATCTTCAAAGAATTTCTCCATCAGCATATCATCATACTCGGCCACTGCTTCCACCAGTTCTGCGCGCAACATCTCAGCTTCGTCTCTCAGATCAGCCGGAATTTCGCTCTCAGTGTAAGTCATTCCTTGCGTAGCATCTTCCCATATTATAGCCTTCATGGTTACCAGATCTACCACACCTTTGAAATTATCTTCAGCGCCTATAGGCAATTGCAACGGAACCGCTTTTGCACCCAGCATTTCACGCACCTGCTTTACCACGTTCATAAAGTCTGCACCGATACGATCCATTTTATTTACAAACCCTATGCGCGGTACACGGTAACGGTTTGCCTGGCGCCATACCGTTTCAGATTGAGGTTCTACACCATCAACAGCAGAAAACAAAGCAACCAAACCATCTAATACACGCAAAGAACGCTCTACCTCTACGGTAAAATCCACGTGACCGGGCGTATCAATAATGTTGAATTTGTATTTCTTAGAAGTGGCGATAGGTTTGCCCTGCTCGGTAGGAAAGTTCCAGAAACAAGTAGTTGCAGCCGAAGTGATGGTAATGCCACGCTCCTGCTCCTGCGCCATCCAGTCCATAGTAGCGGCACCTTCGTGCACCTCACCTATTTTGTGGTTTACGCCTGTGTAGTAAAGAATACGTTCTGTGGTTGTGGTTTTACCGGCATCAATGTGCGCTGCAATACCAAAGTTCCGCTGTAAGCGTAAGTCTGCCATTGTTATGATTTATTAATTGCTTTTTTTAAAAAATGAGCGGCAAAGGTAGGGGAATAAATGAGATTTGGAAAATCTATGAAGGTGGTAATGTCTTAGTTTGAAAATAAACAAATTTAGTTTTCGATTTTTCACACAGAGCGCACAAAGAATGGAGTTATTTGAAATGCTGTGCCTCTTAATCTCTGCAAACTGTGTGTGAAACTGAAACGCTACGGCATGTGAAATGGAAAAGATTTTAGTTTGAATTTTAGTGCTGTATGACTAACTTTTTAGTGGTAGAACCATTCTGAGTTGTAATTCTTACCAGATACAAACCATTTGGAAATTCCTCTGTGTTAATAATAATTTTCCTGTGGTTGCCGGTTAGTTGACTATTAAAAACTTCCTTTCCGGTATAGTTGTAAATCGCTACAGCTTTAATAATGCCAGGCGCTGTGACAGTAACCACATCCGAAGCAGGATTTGGATAAATAGCTACCTGATAATCGGGCAGAACCGTCGGCACAATAGTAGGATTGGTGGAAAGACGGGCAAAGAACATATCGGAAGAGCCTGCGTGCGTGAGCATATCGCCGCCGAAATGCAGCGCAGAGCTGCTGAAATAGCCTGCTATGTAAAGATTACCGGTTGGGTCTCTGGCCAGGGAACTGGCAGTTTCATAGCCGCTGCCCCCTGCCGTCTTTACCCATTGCTTATTGCCGTTGTGGTCGTATTTTACAATAAATACATCATTGCTGCCTGCCCCCTGAATAGTATCGTTCTCGAAAATGCCTTTAACATTGAAAGACCCTGAAATATAAACCCCGCTGCTGTCTGCCACCACACCACCAGGTGAATCAGTTCCATACCATCCGCATCTTCTTCCCCATTGCACCACGCCAGTGGGGCTGTATTTGATAAGGTACACATCAAAATCCGCAAAGTTTTGAAGCCAGGGGGCGGTTTCAAACTTGAGTCTGCAATAATAATAGCCGCCAATAAGGTAGATAGAACCATCGGGCGCTATGGTGGTACGGCTGCCGCCCATAGTAGCCCAACTATTGCCACCGATGGTATTTTCTGCACTGATGGTTTTTGCCCACAGTATATTGCCGCTGGAATCGTATTGGGCAAGAAAAACGTTGGCATTGACTAATCCGTTACTCGTTGAGTGGAGGGTAAGTATTCCGCTAAAAGTGATTGTTTTGCTAAATACGCCGGATACAACTATGTTTCCATTATTTGATGTAACCGAACTTGCATAGCCATCGTGAATTTGTTTTGCCCAAATGATATTGCCTTGTTTATTATATTTAAGCAGGAAGGCAGTACTTGCATTCCATGCTACTAATTTTATCCCGTCAAAATATATTGTGTCGGCACCAACATTTGAAGTAGAAAAGTCCCCTACAATATAAACATTGTCCGCGCTATCTATGTCAATATCCCAAGCGACATCCCAATAGGGAGTGCCAGCGGTTTTTAACCATATAAGGCTGCCTGTTGAATCATACTTTACGTATAAAATATCTCTCAACCCTTTGCTATATGCAGTGCCCCCGCTATACTGCAAAGAGTCCGTAAAATAGCCGCATATATATACACTGTTATCACCGTCCCCGGCAATCGCATAAGATTCATCTTCCTGAAAACCACCAATGCTTTTTACCCACTGAAAATCTCCAACAGCATTATGTTTCATAATAAATATATCAGACTTTCCTTTAGAAACAAGAGTAAAAGTATCGAGGGTCAATACACCTTTAAAATATCCGGTCGTGTAAATATTGCCATTGCCATCTACCGCAACATCACGTCCCTGATCTTCTCCTACATGAAGACTGGATCGGGCAAGGTTCCAACTCTGGGCATCAGCATTTATAAATGCTAAGCAGCTTAGTAGTATAAAAAGAATGTTTTTCATAACAGCTTTTATTTCAGTGAGCGCCTAAGGGAAATGGCTTATGATTTACCAAAACCATTATTCGGGAGACTTTCGGTTTGTTATCATCGCACCACGAAGACAGCAGCATACATAAATCATCCTTTCTTCTTTGCAGATCGTTGTAGCCCCAACGTCTTTGTGGAAGGTTGATGGAATTTGGATTAGGATTGGTAGGATCATTTACATAGAATAATCCATCAGGTTTATAATCTGCTATTTTGTCCTCCACTGTGCTCGGCTCATCATCATCCCATGTGCCGCTGCCACTTGGCCCGCCGTATCGCCTGCCGGTAAGGAAGGCAGAAACTTTCTGCCAATACCTAACGCCGCTTGGCGGAGGATAATTATCAACGTTTTGGTGGGTCGTTGGTTCGACCAGAGCATTGATCAGTATGTCGCGGCATATCCCATGCGTTATAAAAGGAAGAATTTGCGTATGGGGCAAGCAATGTAAAAATGAATCTTGTCTCGCCGCTGTTTTTCAATAGTAGCGATGAATAAGCTGAGTTTCCACGAAGATCAATACGATTAACGATAGCAGTTAGTTTAAAAGGCGCACTCCGAACCAGTGCGAGGTCGGTAATACCGGTTTGAGAACTAGCATCGTCCCACAAGGACTCCCAATTAAGGTCAGTTACATATTTGTTTGGATCATTATAAGCCGTTTTAAGCCAGGGACGAATAAGATAAGTAATAACTCCATTAGTCCTGCTGCCTACACTTTGTCCATTGACCGTTGAAGGAGTTGTTTGAATCCATTGCTTTACAAATGATTTTAGGAAAGCCCGATTGCTAACCGTTCCATTGGCAGCGTTAGCCATAAGCTTGCCAAAAGTCCAGTTACCATCTAAATTCCCTGTTGCATTTTTGAAATCATAAGTATATGCGCCGCTTTCTACCACATTGATATCGGTAATAAAAAGCGAATATTCCTTTTTCACATCTTGACAAATAAAAGCCTTAAAGAAATTTGGGTCAACTTCGACAGGCTGAAGATCATTGAAAGCTTCGAAGTCGAATAAGATAAGTTGGTCACTGGGTACAAACTCACCAACATGGCCCTCAAAGCTGAGGAAATGTCCCGAGTCAACTATTGCATTTTGCAAACTTTCAATCTGAGACAGAAAGGCGTTAATATCTTCGTCAATGTACCCTGAATAACGTCTATCTCCTTCTACCGAGTCGGGTGTTTCTCCATCATCATGAAACCAGACACTTTCTGAAAGATTAAGATGAATCTCCAATGAATCAGGCATCTCCCATCCATCAGCATATTCAATAGTCATTATCATGTTTCCACCAGAAACAGGTGTCGAGAGCTTTTGTACATAAAAATGCGTAGCAAGGGGTGGATCTTGTTCGTAGGACTCTACCATATCCCCATCTGGAGGTGGTGGTGGCTCCGGGCTTGCAGCATCGAATGAGATAAGGGAAATAATGGCGACACAAAAGATTAGCAACACAAAACTTTTTTTCATAACAGATATATTTATTGGTTAAAAAATGAAACCACAAATACAACTGCGGAAATAGTACACGCAACCAATAAACTCTAATCAAAATTTTCCTGACAGTTAGAATGTTGCTTATGAACAAGCCTTTGAACAAATGCTGAAGTGAAGATGAGATCCTAATCTGAAAATAAAGCTACTATTATTATTTGTAATTTCTACGATTTCTATAAAAATTAAAAAAGGTCAGGCTGGGTACAGATAGCTCTGAAACCTAGCAGACCTTTTTAGACTTAAACCTTTGGAAGTTTTCACCATTTATTTTTTATCTAAAGCTGCTCCCTTACGCCACCGGTGCATACCGCCGCCACCGGGTGGTCTCCTGAATGGCGGCGATATTTATAGAACCGGATTTACAAAAACTAAAGCACTACACTGCATACAGGTTCGCTCCAGTCGCTCATTAAACTTTGTGAACCTAATGCCCGCACTCTGAACCAGCGCTTGGTCAGGGAGGGTAAATTGTTTACTACAGCATTAGCCCCGCTGTTGTAAGTGCCATTGTGCCAGCCCGATGGTGTGATGGGGTCTGCACAGTGTTCTAATGCAAAGCTTTTAGCATTGTGTATAGGCTCCCACTTTATACCTCTACAGCGCCTACACCTACTACTTTGGTCAGCAGGTTGGTGGGCGTAGCAAGCGTATCGTACCTGCGCGGCCCCACTGCCCGTAGGGGCATATTTGCCAGTCCTATTATCTCCGGGTCGCCATCGGCCACATTGTTTACATACCTGCCCAGCTTCACCATACTTGCAGACACTATTTTCCTTTTCTGGTTTCTTGTCACCTTAGTAGTTGGTCCCCCGGTTATAGCGGCTTCCTGTGCGGCCAGCAATGCTGCAATTTGTGTGTTAAATGCAAGCATAGTAACGGGCAGGTCGGGAAATATTGCTGCATTTACGGTAAGCCCGGTATGCACACTCTGTGCAAATATTATCAGATCTCCGGCGCTTAGCCTGTCGAGTTTTAAAGCAACTTGTGCCATTCTTATTTGTTTTTATGATTAATAAAATGCTTTGTAAATTTTAAGGGATTAATACCCTATTGCTTTTTTGAAAAGTCTGAATGTTTTCTATTCTCGTAATTGTATAATGCTCGCAGGAAAAGGTGCCAGTTTTTTAGTGGATAATTCTTTGTTTATAAACAAATGGGCTTTGTGTATAGTAAAAGAACGTGCTGCTACAGACATAGCGCTGATAGGCACACCCATAATGTGGGATGCTGTAAACAACAACCTTTTGGAAACAGCCAAAAGACCTGAAGCCCCTGCCCTACAGTAGGAAGCTACATCCATAGCTTTCATGTGTACAGACAAAGGGGCTTTGTTTGTATCACCGGGGTTGCTGCTTGCAGCCAACGCATCAATGTGTATGCACAAAAGAGGATGGTTTATAAACAAAAGCCTGTTGGCGATGGCCAATGCGTCTTTGGTTGTACGAAGACTATTAACTACTGTATAAGCATCTGATGGTAGCATAATGTGCCGAAGTACTGACGAAGAAACAGGAAGTGTGGCCGTGTACATTGGTTGTAAAAGATTTACCCTTAGCGGGAGAACAAAGATGAATAAGCAGTGTATTGCCCACAATAGGATAAGCACCCCAATAGGATAGTTTTTTACCCTACATGCACATAGGGGAACTACCCTACATGCGTTTACATAAACTTATTTATCTTTATACTTTGCTGCATTAGCCACCCACACTGTAGCATGAGAAAAACAGTAGGCACCTTCCTATTGTAGGGAAAAGGAGACACACAACAGCTCTATATATGACCAAAGATCAACCCTTAGTAATGGTAGGCAGTCCGCAGTTGGTGCGGCATGGGTTAAACATGGAGATCCAAAAATCCGACCGTTTTTTCGTTTATGACGAATATGACGATGTGCCCACGCTGCTGGAATTTGCGAACGACTTGCCTACAGACACCATAGTGGTTCTTGTAGCCTCCCATGGCAGCAACGTGGAAAGAGATGTAAGCCATCTGCGTGCAGCACGGCCCGCATGGCGACTGTTAGTAGTAGGAGAATCATCTGATTTGCAAAACATAGCTACTGTTTGTATAAAAACAGGCGGTTACCTGCACTACAATGAATTTAGGGAATTGAACCAAACGCTTCAGGAAATATTGCGAAAAGGTCGGGTGGCTAACCACTGGGTGCACGACAGCCTGCTATATGTGTCGGAACAAAGAGCAGCGCTGCCTGACCCGGAACTTTGCGAACGACTAAAGCTGCTAAGCGAAACGGAAAAATTGGTAGCACAAGCTATTTGTAGGGGAGGAGGCGAAATCTTTAAAACCACGGCCGCTTCTATTGATATGAATCCTGCAACCTTCGACCGGCATTGTGAGCACATCTATAAAAAGCTGAATGTGGGCAACAAGACAGAACTCATTCTGTTGATGAAAAAGTGCGGAGTAGGGTGAACGTGACAATTGTCTGAATTGCGGATTTACAAAGATTAAAGGATTGCGGAGTAAGTTGAAGAAATCCTTGGAAGCTATAAATCTGGCTAATCCGTGAAGCTGACAGTTAAAGGATTAACGCTAATCAGGAAAAGAGCAATCTTGTTAACCAATTGTTTTTGCGATGTTATCGGATTGTAAATGGCTGATATTTTGGTGTGCTGCCCATAATGCAAACTATTTTTACACCTTATCAAATCTAAATCATGAAAAAAGCATTCTTACTTATCGGGCTGCTCGCCATTGCGGTGTTGCCTGCATGTAAAAAAGAAAAAGCCGAAGAGACAAATAGTGTTGGAAACAGTATTGACGACATTAAGGTACCAGATGGTTTCTCCTGGGAAAGCTCAAGGTATATAGATGTAGTGGTAAACATTAAAGATCAGCGTTTCGGCAACGCATCGCACGCCATAGCGGTGTACGATGGCAATCCTTACGAAGGTGGCAATTTGTTATCAAAAGGTTCGGCTTCTACTTCCCAGCCTTACAGCAATAAACTGTACATCGCCAAAAACATCAGCGAGCTTTATGTAATGAAGTTGTCGCCGGATAGTTCAAGATCAATTGAGAAGATAAATGCGAACCTTTCGGTTGCAAACGTTTCCTTCCCCGAAAAAGGAGATAATGAAGGAAACCAGGCAGGCATGAAGGCAAAGGTAACCGCAGTAAGTTGCACGGGCTGCACCACTACCATTACCAGTAGCACAAACAGTGTAGATGTGAGTACCGGAAATGTGATCTGTATTACCGGCAATAACATCACTGTATCTTTCAACAACGTAACGGGTGGCACTATAAAAGTTTGCGGTACCAACGTGACGCTTACCAGCCTGAACATGAAAGGGTCTGCTACCTTGCAAATAGCAAGCGGCGCTACCATAAACAGCAACAGTGGTATTAACCTGGATGATGTCAGCTCTATTCAAAATGAAGGCTTGCTGAGTTTCACCAATTTCAACATGAACTCTACCGGCACTGTACTCAATGATGGAACGATCACAGGTCCTGCCATCGGTATGAATAAGGGTTCGTTTATTAATAATGGAACCTACAATTTTACCGGATGGTTGAACGTCAACTCGTCAATGATCTTTAACAATAGCGGCACAATAAACGGCCAGGCTTTCATCAACAATTCGCAACAGGTATTGACCAATAATGGCAAGATTGATCTTTCAGGAGATTTTACCCAAAACAGTAGCAGCCCCAATCTGGTAAACAATTGCGCACTGATAATTGGTGGTGCCTTTACTATGAATGCAAAAGTGAGTAACTACAAATTGATAAAAGTAGCGGGCCATACAAACATCACGGGTACTAACGAATTAGCTCAATACAGTTTAGCAATGTTTCAAACCAACACGCTGAACATGGATGGCACTATCTATGGGCGTGGCAGCAACACAGCATTGGCTAAGATTGCTGGGAACATTACCGGCAACCCAAATGCAAATGGCAATGGTAAATTTCAAGGCAACCTGCAGGTTTGCAACAGTAACATCAACTACAACACGAATGGCAGCAGATTAGCTTCCGGCGCTGCGGCAGGTTGCGATCTTTATGTGGCTACCGACAACTGCAACGGAACAGGAAATGGAACTCCTACCATTACAGATACAGACAACGATGGCGTAGCTGATAACATAGATGAGTATCCTAATGATCCCAACAAAGCAAACAACAACTATTATCCGTCAAGCACAGGCATGGCTACAGTAGCTTTCGAAGATCAGTGGCCTATAAAAGGAGACTATGACCTGAATGATCTGGTAATGTCTTACCGCTACAAGATCGTAACGAATGCTAGCGGAAAAGTAGTTCAGGTAAATGGCACACTGGAATTGAATGCTACCGGTGGCAGCTTCCCCAATGGTTTTGGTATCGAGTTTCCTGTTAGCCGTTCCAGCGTTTCAGGTCTCACATCAGGCACATTGGAAGCAGGTCAATCGAAAGCGGTGGTAATTCTGTTCACCAATATGCGTACACAGGCAAGCAACTGGAATACAGATCCTGCACAGGCTCCTTCTGCTCCTGAAACCTACTCTTTTACATTTAATATAAATAACGGTCCTACACTTAGCAATTTCGGACTCAGCGGCTACAATCCGTTTATTTGGAACAGCGATAAAGGGCGCGGCAATGAAATCCATTTATTAGGACAAAAGCCAACCGACCTTGCAAACACCAGCCTTTTTGGCACTGGCGACGACAACAGCAGCACACAAAACGAGCGGTATTATGTAACTAAGACCGGCTTGCCATACGCTATTGAAGTTCCTGTTTCACCCTTCTACTATCCGATAGAAAAAGCAGACATTACCCAGGCTTATTTAAAATTTGCAGACTGGGCACAATCGGGCGGTATGTCTTATGTAGATTGGTTTAGCAACACTGCAAGTGGCTATCGCAATACTTCAAACATTTTTAACCCTGTGCTTTCACAATAAAGTAAGCTGTAGATGACAATTTAGAAAGGGTGGATTTTATGTCCGCCCTTTTTGTTGTTTGTTGCAACAAGGGAACTGAAAAACTCCTCTGCTATATTTGAACTATAATTCTCGGACATCACTTATGGAAATAGCCTTAGGACTTGATGAAAAATACGTAATGCCAGGCGGGGTACTCATGCTGTCAATTGTGAAAACCCATACAAATACACCCGTCAACTTTCATATTCTGAGTGAGGCGCTCAGCGATAAAAGCAAAATGCTGTTGCGGGATTGCATAAAACACGCTCCCTTTGCGTCGGTAAGTTTTTATAACATCACAGATTGGGAGATGAAGTCGAAAATGCCGGAAGCGTTTCATTTCACCAAAGCGATCTACTATAAATTGTTTGTTGCGCATTTGCTGCCGCCCTCTCTTTCCAGAGTGCTATACTTTGACAGCGACATGCTGGTGGTAGATTCGCTCAAAGAACTATGGGAAACTGATCTTGAAGATTATGCCGCAGCCGCCAGCATTGATTTGCACCACGATGACATACGAGACTTTAACCGGTTAGGATACCATCAGCAATATGGTTATTTCAACAGTGGTATGTGTCTGATGAATCTGAATATCTGGAGAACGGAAGATTTGCCGAACAAAATATTGTCGTTTGTATTAGAACATAAAGAGCGTTGCAAATACTACGATCAGGATGCTATCAATTATATTTTATGCGGAAGGATTAAACGCGTTTCTTTCAAATACAATACTCAGGAGTTCTACGCTGTAGAAGATGTTACAGTCCGAAAATCGCTGCATGAAGACTTACTAAACTCTCGTGAGCGCCCTGTGGTGATCCATTACATAGGTGGCATAAAACCCTGGCATATTGAGTGCCAAAACCCTTACAAAAACCTATGGAAATATATGCAGCAACAAACGCCCTGGGCAAATGTTGCTGCTACACCTGCGTTTTCTCCCTTAGACAAATACCCTGTTTTAAGATGGGCAAAACGTGTGGTACTTTATGCGTTGAAAAATCCTGACACAAACCCAACATACGCATCGCCCAACCTTCCCGCTTTCTTTCAAAGACTTCAATAAGGTTTGTTTTGCTACTCTTTTAAAAACAAAAAATCCAGACCGAACGATCTGGACTACCGACAGCTTTTAATTTATGATTTATGCAACCATTGGCTGCACGGCAGTTGTAAAATGCGGATTGGTTTCGGGCGCTAATCCGGACATGCCTACTAGATTTTTATAACCAATGGCAACCTTTACATACAGCTTCAAAGCAAGTGTTACTGTGGTGAAATTGATGCTCATTTTCAGCGACTCGCGTGCTTGTGTAATAGCGGCAGACTGATTGTTGAAATCGTGGTACATGCGGTGTGCTACATGGCTGTAATAGGTGGCAAAATTTCGCTTTGCTTCGTTGGCAATCTTTCTTTTTTTATTGGCTGGCAAGTAGGTCTGAATGATGGTAATAACCTTGTTTATGTCTTTGATATTTTTTCCTGTTAGTAATGAGTGGGTGCTGATGTTGGAATTGTGCGAACGGTAAGATGCGAGTGCCTTTGGCGAATGAGCTACTTCATATTTATTGGCAATGCGATTCCACATTTCCCAATCTTCTCCATAATGAACCGCATAAAAACTACCGATATGCTCGTACACGCTGCGCTTCACCACTATAGCAGGTGGCTGAATTCTTTGCCTTTTAGCAATGTAAAGATTCCAGTCTTTCAAAATGCCGGGTGCTGTGAGTAATTGTTCATCGCGTTTTATAAAATCATCGTTCTCGTTTACATACTCAAATTCGGTGAAAGCCGCACCAGCTGTAGGGAATTGCTCAAAAAGCATTTCAATCTCTTTGTAAAAACCATCATGCACCATGTCATCACCATGAAGTATATGCACGTATTCCCCGCGCGCTCTGTTGATGCAGGTTTCAAAATTCCTGAGGCTTCCTACATTCTTTGGCTGACGAAAATATTTTACTCTGCCATTGCCAATCGTTCTTACAAGTGTTTCCACATCGGCATCGCTGCTATGGTCATCAATCACTTCTATCTGCATTAGTGCCTCGCCCATGTCTTGTGCTAAAACATTTCGCAGGGTCTTTACAAGATATTGGCTGCAATTGTAGGTGGGTATCATTACCGAAAAAACCGGTCTTACTGTGCCCTCTGGTAGCGGGGCAATGGTGGGTGGCTGCGATGGTGTGCGTTCAAAGTTCATGTGGGTGAAGTTTTGTTTTGATGGTTGATGTTTGTGCTAGTTTTCTTTTAGTTGGTATTTACTTTGTTGTTGTACACTCTTATAAAATTTATAACCGGAGACACATCCTTTTATTTCTGTGAGCAGGGTTTTGTTATAATCATTCACCCCTCTGTGCAGCCCGCGAAACAAACTATAAATACGGCTACAGTAATACTTGGGAAGCAATTGCATTACCCTTCTTTTTTCTCCTGCAAACCCATAGTTTTCATACTGCACCAAAACAGATGCTACTTGTCCGCGCATGTAATGAAATATCTGGTGGTAAAGCGCTTCGCGGCTTTCGCGGTGCTGATGGTAGGCTATCAGTTGCGGATCGTAGTAACAATTGAAACCCTCGGCAAGTATGCGGTACCAAAACTCTGAGTCTCCACTGCATCCTGCCGCGCCTACATCAAGTCTTTCATCGAAATAACCTACAATGCTGAAAACTTCTTTGCGGAAAGCCATGTTGGCACCTGCACCAATTTCCCAAACAGGCACGCCTACCTTCAAATGCTTGAAAAAAAATGCGGTATCGAAAGTGGTACGTTTATATCCCTTATTAAAACCCCAATACCGTTCAAAAACATATTGCGACCATTCGTTTAGCGCAACAGGTATTACCATTCCGGTCACAGCCATTGTCTTCGGATTGTTGAAGCAACATTTCAAATTCCTTATCCAGTTTTTATCAATCACCACATCGTCATCCGTGTAAGCTATAATGCTGTGTGAAGCTGCTTTCGCGCCGGTATTTCTCGCTATATCTAATCCTTTGCGTGGCTCAAGAATATATTTTACAGAAGGATACTTTGCTACTACTTGTTGTGTAAGATCGTTGTCGGGATTGTTGTCCACCACTATCAGCTCAAAGTCCGTATCCGTTGCGTTCATCAAAGATTGAATGCAGGTTTCAATTGCCTGCGGACGATTGCGTGTGCAGATAACTACAGAAATTGTATGCTCGTGCTTTTCTGCATTTTCAAACAAAAACTTTGAAAGATTGTGGCTCAGATAACTTTCTAAAGCAACATTGTTTTCACGATTGATGTAAGCGCTAATCAAATCATACACATCATCTGCTTGTCCGCCTACATAGCTGTGGATTGACGTGAAAATGCTGTCGGCAATCGCTTTTTTATAACCGGCGACTGTAAGTTTACGCTTTGGTTCAAACCATAGATGCCCCAGCGGCAGTGTTTGCCACCAGAAGTAAACAAGGGTGTTTTCTGCTGGCAGCGTTATCTCTGTAAGAGAAGTGATTGGGAGGTGTTGAATTGAGTAAGGTTTAAACTGCGACATTGGTAGATTCTTTTAAACGGTGAAGCATAAATGGTACTTGAGAACGGACAAAACCTGGTCGGTTCTCCGTCCAGACTTTATTTTCCTTCTTCGCGCGGATGTCGAAAGTGAGACACACTTCGAAGGAGTATATTTTTTCGTTTGCGTTTTTTACAAAGTCAAATGAAACATAGTAGCAACCCGGACGCAGATAACCGGCAGGAATGCTAAAATTGCCCTCCACTATTCCTTTATCGTAATATTTTGAATCGGAACAAACATCCAGGACGCAGGCTCCGCCAATATCATGAACCCGAATTCCCGTTGTCAATTTGCTTTCTTTCAAATTCCAGAACGATAGGTTAATCTTTAGCGGAGTGTCAATGTCTATTTCGCTTTTGCTGTTCCCATATTGCGGCACAACTTCCGTCTTTTTAATTCTTACCGCCTCATTGCCGGGTGCATTTTCAGGCGTATTAAATTCCTGAGAGAGGTAAATGAATTTCTCCTGCTTCATGTAATCTGTGACCACATCATCCGCATTTCCGTCCGCAACCAATACCCCTTCTTTTAGCCATAGCGCACGTTTACACAGGTTGCGAACTGCTTCCAGATGATGGCTAACAATGATCACCGTTTTTCCTGCTTCACTTGAAATCTCTTTCATCTTCGCCATGCACTTTTCCTGAAATGCACTGTCGCCTACTGTAAGCGCCTCGTCTATGATCAGCGTTTCGGAATTGAGATGAGACGCTACAGAAAATGCCAACCGCACATACATGCCACTTGAATATCTTTTAACCGGAGTATCTAAAAACTTTTCAACGCCTGAAAAATCAACGATTGCATCAAAAATGCGTGCTACCTCCTTCTTCTTCATGCCCAGTATCATTCCATTCAGGTAGATATTTTCTTTGCCCGTAAGCTCTGGCTGAAACCCTGTTCCTACTTCCAGCAAACTTGATACCCGTCCGTTGCCCTTTACCGATCCTGTAGTGGGCTGTGTGATTCTTGAAATGATTTTTAGTAATGTTGATTTGCCCGACCCATTTTTACCAATAATTCCTACTACATCACCTTTACTTAATTCGAAATCAACATTTTTCAAAGCCCACCATTGGTTGCTATTTTCTGAATCCATTTTACTACCCCATGCTCTGCCCCACCCGCTCATCAGGTCGTTCTTTAAAGAGGCTGCATCGTACACGCCAAGCTGATAAAGCTTCGAGATATTTTCAACCCTTAGTGCCGTCTGTTTCATGCGATAGATTAGATGTTGTCTATAATTTTTATCTCCTTCTTCTTAAAAAGAACAAGCGAGGTTATTAGTAAAGCAATCGTAGTTAATACAGCGAATACAAGCGAGGCGACATGAATTAGATCGTGCTGAAAAAGTATGGCTCTGAATGTTTCAATAATTGGTGTTAGCGGGTTTGCCCAAAAAAGCACACTGTATTTTTCAGACACCATTGCAGCCGGATAAACAACTGGAGTGATGAACATAAACAGGCGAAGCACAAACAACACTAATTGTTCAAGATCGCGGTACTTAGCCATGTAAACACTTACCAGCAACCCTATAGAGAAACCCACCAAACCCGCAAGCATAAACAACACGGGAATCAAAGCGAGCAGTGAAAAAGTTGCGGTACTGCTTGTGCCGAAAATAACTACCAGTATAAAGAACAGTACAAGTTGCACCCCGTTTCGGATGGCGTAGGTGATAAATAAGCTAAGCGGAACTAATAACCTGGGAAAGTAAATTTTATTGAAGATGTGCGCGTTCTTTACGAAGCTATACATGGCGCCATTTAGCGTATCGGAGAAGAAAGACCAGATGATAGCCCCCGACATATAGAACAATACAGGAGGAATTCCTGCTGTAGAAACTTTAACGATGTTGCCAAAAACCAGGACGTAGAAGAGTGTAACAAAAATGGGTTGAATTAGTATCCAGAACATGCCAAGTACCGTTTGGCTATAGCTGCTCAGCATTTCGCGGCGCACCAACGACAGCAGCAAATCTTTATACTCCAGCAGTTCACTAAGGTTTATGCGAAACCATTTTTGCTCTGCCTGAATTTGCCAGTCCCATTCTTTGATCTTGTTCATTTTTCTCTCCCTTTTAAAAACTACAACAAGACAAATATTGAAATGTCATTGAGTAGCAGGAAAGAAATTGCCAGGGTTAACAATCGGTTTTGAAACGCTTAACGAGCGATTAACGCATTTCAGAATTACGAAATAGAGGCATAGAAAATCATGGGATTGCTTCGTAGGAGCAAAATACCGGTAGCAAAGACGGGGAATTTGGTCTGCTCCGTAGGAGCAGCATAGCGGTAGAAAATGTTTTGTCGAGTTATAGTTCGTCCCTTGTTTACGTCCCTTTATGGAGTTGATAAGCCAAGTTCAAAAAGATATTGCTTTCGTGCAGCGTGGTTGTGTTCGTCAAAGGCAGCCGGGTAATGTGTATGTAACCAATATCAAATTTCAGAGAAGGATAAACCTTGTATTCAAAGTCAATCCCAATTCGGTCGTGGTCAAAGAAATGCTGTTGTGTGGTGCCTGAAAGGTTAAAAAGCAATTCGTCAAAAACTGAAATTTTAAACCTCTCTGTAAAGTCTAAACGCAAACCAAAACGATTTCTTAATCGTGTGATGTCGGATTGTGAATTGCTGAACATTCGGTATTCTATGGCTGTTCTATCCACTAAATAGAAATTTCCTAAAATACTGTGTTGCGATTCTACTGCTGCCGAAAAACGGAGTTCGCTGTTGGGTTGTGCGGTTTCGTCTGCTTGTTTCTGAATGATATTGTAATTGGAAAAGTAAGCGAAAGGCGAAAGGGAAAATTTCACATCGTCATTGTGTTGATAATGCACCCAATTTCTGTAAGCAAACATTAAGTTTTTGGAAAACAAATTTTCGTTTTCAAAACCATTTTGTCGTCTGTGCTGAAACTCGTTGTCTATTTTAAATTTCTTCCCGACAGGAACACTCAAAGTACTACGAAACCAAACACTGTAATGTGGTTGTGCCTGTGAAGTTTGGGCAATACAAATCCATATTGCTGCTGTCAGCAATGTTTTCAAGGGTAACATACAATCTGTTTAGTGTGGTAATTTTTCTCTGAAATATCCGTAAACCCAAGTGCCTGCAACGGCGCTCAAAAGTGTTACGACAATGACGGTTGCACCTGTTCCGATTTGTGCAAACAACGGTCCCGGACAGGCTCCTGTAATTGCCCAACCGAACCCAAACAATAAACCGCCATAGATTTGACCTTTATTAAATTCCTTGGGGGAAAGTTTAATTGGCTCACCATAAATGGTTTTGATGTTGCATTTCTTAATCAGAAAAACGGAAATCATACCAACAGCAATAGCGCTTCCGATTATTCCATACATGTGAAACGACTGTAAACGAAACATTTCCTGTATGCGAAACCAACTTACCACTTCGGCTTTTACGAACACAACTCCGAACAAAACACCGACAATTAAGTATTTCAAATTGTGATACCATTTGTGTTCCAAGCGGCTTTCGTTTACACACATTGCATCTAAAGAACGAAGCTCTTTTTCAGTGGAGATTGGAGCATTGACCGTGGAGAATGATGTTGGATTATTTGTTTTCATTTTTCTTTGTCTAAAAAATTATGTCTGAAAGAATTGTTGCTACTAAGTCTTACGCTTTTGCTTTAAATGTTATTTCTCTTTACAAGTATTTGGCTTCTGAAAAGAAAGAGTTCGTTTTATCTAAACAACTGCTTCGTAGCGGAACGGCAATTGGTGCATTAATTCGTGAAGCTGAACATGCCCAAAGCAAAAAAGACTTCCTCAATAAAATGAATATCGCTCTTAAAGAAGCCAATGAAACCGAGTATTGGATTGATATTTTAAAAGATTCAGGATTTATATCGTTAGAAGAATACATCAACGTTTCTCAAAAAATTAAAGAGTTACTTAGACTATTAATCAGTATTGTAAAAACGACAAAACAAAACCTTGGAGTCAGTTGACAATGGGTAGAGGAACTGTCAACTCTCAACTGTCAACTGTCATCTAAACAGATAAGATCAAAGGCAAAACCAGGTTTGCCATAATGAAACCGCCAATCATAAAACTTGCTGTTGCAATCAACGATGGCCATTGTAAATTGGACAATCCCATAATAGCGTGTCCACTGGTACAACCGCCGGCATAACGTGTTCCAAAACCCACTAAAAACCCTCCTGCTACCATGAGCAAGAAACCTTTCAGGGTAAATAGCGATTGCCAATTGAGGATGTCTGTCGGAACTAAATTGTCGAAGTTGGTAATCCCATAAGTTGCCAATTCGGCTGCCAATTTTGGATTGACTTCAACAGGATTAGGATTTGATAAAAAATTGATGGCTATTACCCCGCCCAGGAATATGCCGAATACAAAAAATAAATTCCACACTTCTTTTTTCCAGTCGTACTTGAAAAACGGAATATTGGCAGGCAAACATGAAGCACAAATATGCCGTAACGATGAACTGATGCCAAACGATTTGTTTCCTAAAATCAACAATGCTGGAACAGTTAAGCCAATTAGCGGACCTGCTACATACCACGGCCAAGGCTGTTTAATAATTTCTACCACTCTTATTCTTACTTGTGTTCGTTAATCAATTTTTCCAATTGGTTTGCAGGAACAACTCCCGATTGTCGCCAAAGTGGTTTACCATTTTTAAACAAAATAAGTGTTGGCACACCACGCACCTGATAAGCTGCTGCTGCTTGCGAATTTTTTTCCACGTCAATTTTGATGATGCTTGCGTTTTCGCCTACACGTTTTTTCACATCTTCCAAAATGGGCGACATCATTTTGCAAGGCCCGCACCATTCAGCAAAAAAATCTACTAAAACGGGTTTGTCCTGATTTATTATTTCCTGAAATGTCATGCTGTTCTTTTCTTGTCTTTTTGAAAAATAGAAAACAATAATCCTCCCATAACTGCACTGTAAATAGTGCTGGTAGTCGGGTTTGAAGTGATTGCACAACTTCCCGAACTGCAACCTACTTGTTGCCAATAAAAATATCCTGCTATTGCTCCGACAAATACGCCAAGGATTGTGAGCGAATGTTTTTTAATGAACTTCTTCATAGCTTACATCTTCAATTTTTCCAGAGTTTTTCCGAACGCGCGTATTGCAACCCGAATTGCCACAACAGCCTATATTCATTATTGGCATTAATGAAAATAATCCACCTAATGCAACGAACAACCATTCTTTTGTTTGAACCCCTTGCATTATTATAAAAATGCCCAACGATAGCCGTAGCACTCGCATAAAATCCCAAGTTCTTAGATAGTTCTTCATCGGCTCTTCTTTTAAAAGTGTTAATACCGAAAGGCAGATACAAGGGGCAGAAGCTGATGAACGATGTGAGGACAAATACAACGGCTAAAATCCCCAATACGATTGCTAATGTTCCAGAAATTGTATTTGTGAAATACAAAACTGCAATAACAACCACTATAAGCATGCGTACTGTTTTGTCAGTTGTTCCCATGTTCTTTTCCATGATACTTCGTTTTATTGGTTGACGATTTGATTTACATTTTGCCACGTTCCGCCGTTGATTACATTTTGAAATCCATTGCTTTCTAAAACGTCTTTCGCCTGACCGCTACGGCTGCCGCTTCTGCAAAAAACAACGATGTTTTTCTTGTTTTTGAATTTGGATAATTGGCTTGGCACTTTGTCCAACGGTATGTTTACCGCACCCTTTACACTACCTGCCGAAAACTCGGCAGGTGTGCGAACATCTACTAAAAAAGCGCTGTCTCTTATGGCTTCTGTTAATTTGATATTGTCCGTTTTTACGAACAGATTTTTAAATATTCCGAACATTGCTATTACTGTTATTGTGATGAAAATTAACCTAACACTTTGCTTTGACATACATAATCCGTTTTGGGTACATTAGTTTTTGCAATGGCATTGAAGCCGCCTTCCACTTCGGTAAAATTTCTGTAACCTCTTGCCTGTAAAATGCTTGCCGACATCATACTGCGATAACCGCCTGCACAGTGCAGGTAAAAATGTTCCTGCGGATTGATGTCTTTAATCCAATCGTTGATGTATGCCAATGGTTTGCTGTATGCTTCTCCGATGTGTTCCGCTGCATACTCATTTTCTTTGCGAACATCAATGATTTTGCTTTCGCCAATTTTCACTTCCGAAGCAAACTGTTCAGGTGTAATGCGGTTTACGGTATCGGTTACTTTTCCTGCATTTTTCCACGCTTCAAAACTGCCTGTCAGATGTCCTAAAACATTATCGAAACCTACACGGCTCAATCGTGTTACGGTTTCTTCTTCCTTGCCGTTGTCAGTCACCAACAAAATCGGTTGCTTTACATCCACAATCAACGCACCCACCCACGGAGCAAAGTCGCCACTCAAACCGATGTTGATGGATTGCGGAATAAAACCTTTGGCAAAATCCTTATCGCTTCTTGTGTCCAAAATCAAAGCTCCTGTGGCCTTGGCTACAGTTTCAAATTCTTCTGCCGTAAGCGGTTTCATTCCTTGCGTTAGCACTTCATCAAAACTGTCGTAACCTTTCTTGTTCATGGCTACGTTCATACCGAAATAGGCAGGTGGCGGAAGTAAACCGTCTGTAACAGCTTTGATAAATGCTTCTTTAGTGGGTTGGTTCAGCGCATAGTTCATTTTCTTTTGATTGCCCAGTGTATCAACCGTTTCCTTCATCATGTTTTTACCGCAAGCCGAACCCGCACCATGTGCCGGATAAACAGTTACATCATCGGGCAAAGGCAAAATTTTGTTGTACAGGCTTTCATAAAGGAGTCCCGCTAATTCTTCCTGTGTCATGTTCGCTGCTTTCTGCGCCAAATCGGGTCTGCCCACATCGCCCAGGAAAAGTGTATCGCCACTGAATAAAGCTGTTTCTTTTCCGTTTTCGCCAATCAGTAAAAAGCAAGAACTTTCCATTGTGTGCCCGGGCGTATGCAACACTTTGATTTTTACGTTCCCCAATTCAAAGATTTGATTGTCTTCTGCTACAATGGCTTCAAATTCGGGTTTTGCTGTTGGTCCATAAACAATTGGTGCATTGGTTTTCTTACTCAAATCCAAATGTCCGCTCACAAAGTCAGCATGAAAATGTGTTTCAAAAATGTATTTGAGTTTCACTCCGTCTTTTTCCAAACGGTCAATGTAGGGTTGCGTTTCGCGCAATGGGTCAATAAATGCTGCTTCGCCATTTGATGTGATGTAATAAGCGCCCTGTGCGAGACATCCTGTATAAATCTGTTCTACTGTCATTGTTATATTTTTAAGGTTATTTACTTGTTTGATGATGCAAAGTTGCGAAGTCGTTTCTGCGTGTACAGTTACATTGGTTACACAACCAAAATTTATTTCAGAATTGTTTCTTTGATGATAATGTAAATACCCATAACCAACACAAACCAACCAAATGCAGGTTTGAGTTTTGAGCCATCAACTTTTTTGGAAAGTGCCATTCCTATAAAGATTCCAACAATGGCAAAGGCGGTAACTTTTGCAAGGAAAATCCAATCAATAATCGTTTCACCACTTTCGCCAAAAAATCCAATCAGCGATTTTGCAGCAATGATTACTAACGAAGTTCCAACGGCTTCTTTCATTGGTAATTTGCTTAACACTACCAATGCAGGAATAATTAAGAATCCACCACCTGCACCAACAAGCCCGGTTAAAACGCCTACCACTGTTCCTTCAATAAGAATTAACGGATAATTGAATTGCTGTTTTTGCGGGATAAATTCAGTGGCTTTCTTATCTTTTTTAATCATACTGTACGAAGCAAAAAGCATCAGTAAGGCAAAAAGCAACATCAATAAAATGCTTTTGGTAACTGTGAAATTTCCGATGCTAAAAATTTCGTGCGGAATGGCAGGAACGATAAAAGCTCTTGTAAGAAAAACAGAAAGGATGGACGGGATACCAAAAACGACTGCCGTTTTGATATTTACTAAACCCTTTTTGAAGTAAGAGAATGAACCGACTACGCTTGTAGTGCCGACTATAAAAAGGGAATAAGCGGTTGCTAAAACAGCATCTATGTTAAACAAATAAACCAAAACAGGAACGGTAAGAATACTTCCACCGCCACCAATTAAACCTAACGAAACTCCTATAAGAATTGATGCTAAATAACCTTCCATACAATTGACAGTTGACAATCGAAAGGACAACGAAATCTCATTGCCTTTGACTGATACAAAAGTCAAAACAAATGGTTTTGTGTACAGCTACTTTTGTTACAGAACTATGGAAATTAAAAATGGGAAAATGTCAACTGTCATTTATCCACTCGTCAACTGATTGTGATTTTATTTCTGCCCAATTTTACTTTTCCTATTTCTTCCAACTGTTTTAGCAATCGGGAAACGACTACTCTTGCTGTTCCTAACTCGTTGGCTAATTGTTCGTGGGTAATGTTCAATGTTTTGTTTCCGGTAAGTTCTACTTTTCGATGCAATAACGTAAGCAATCTTTCATCCACTTTTTTGAAAGCAATGGCATTTACAATTTCTAGTAACTCTTCAAAACGCTTGTGATACAAACGGAAAATATAATCCAACCACTCCGGATATTCTTTGATGAATAGTGAAACCTTGTCAATAGGCAAAAACAGAATTTCGGCATCTTCTTCTACCTCAGCTTTTACTTTGCTTGTCTCGTTGTGTAATCCGCCTAAAAAAGACATGATACAACTCTCACCAGCCTGGATGTAGTACAACAATATTTCCCTGCCGTCTTCTTCTGTTCGGATAACTTTTAGTATTCCTTTGGTAACAATTGGAATAGAGCGAATGTGTGCGTTTTCGTTTAGAATAATGTCGCCAGCTTTGTAAGTCTTTTGTATGCTGTATTGTTGTAATCTTTCTACTAATTCGGGCGAGGTTTTAAATTCTGCTATTTGTCGTAAATCTTCCATTTTTTAAAGTTAGAATCTTGGTTGGTTTTTTATGGTGACAGAGATTCGTCTTCCGCCTGCAATGGTCGTAATGAGTTTGCCTCAATCACCCCCCCTGATGACTTTACTTTTATCCCGGCAACCTAAAGAACATACACTCATAAAGGCAGCCTATACATGTCATTATTATCTAAGGTTTTAACAGTTTTATAGAATCTCTCTTTCTAATTTCGGAGGAAACAACAAATAAGGATTTTGCTATGAAATTCAGACTCATCCCCGTTGTATTTACTGCCGCCATTACTTCCGTTGCCACACTTTTTGTAGCAGGAAAATTTGAGGATCGCCTTCCCTTCCAACAAGAAGAAAGGCTGCCGGTAAACTATGCCAATTTTAGCACTGCCGATGTGGTACGTGGTGCATCGCCTGCCGATTTTGAAAGTGCCGCAGCCGCATCGGTGCAGGCTGTGGTGCATATAAAAACCCAAACCACAGGTCGCACAGTAACTGCACGCGATCCTTTTTTTAATGACGATGCATTTGGTAATCTTTTTGGGCAAAGGCAATATTATATTCCACCACAGCGTGGCTCCGGTTCGGGGGTTGTCGTTTCTCCCGATGGGCATATTGTTACCAACTACCACGTTATTTCTAATGCAGAAAAGGTAACGGTTACATTCAACAATAGATTTACCAGCGAAGCAGAAGTGATTGCCAAAGATGCCTCCACCGACCTTGCAGTGCTAAAAGTAAAAGACAAAAACCTTCCGTATATGGAGTTTGG